>JAEUHE010000052.1 GCA_016793885.1 Verrucomicrobiales bacterium | reverse complement strand
CCGCAGGTGATGCAACAACAGGCTGCTCCTCCCCAGTTCAGCGATCAGCAGAGCGGACGGCTGGAACTGGCTCGCTGGCTTACCGACACCGAACACCCCCTCACCGCCCGCGTGATGGTCAATCGGATTTGGCGCTGGCATTTCGGGCGCGGATTGGTGGCCAGCACCGATAACTTCGGTCTCCTGGGCGAGCGACCATCGCATCCAGAACTGCTGGACTGGCTGGCACGGCGATTCATCGCCGCCAACTGGAGCCTCAAGTCAATGCATCGACTACTCATGCTCTCCAGCAGCTATCAGATGGCAGTGCAAGGCGATAACGCCCGAAATCCCGGCGATCCAGAAAACCGGCTTCTCTCCAGCTTCCCCCTCCGTCGACTCGAGGCGGAGGAAGTTCGTGACAGCCTGTTGGCGGTGGCGGGAACCCTGGACCTCACCATGGGCGGCAAAACGATCCCGCTTAAGAACCGCGAGTTTGTCTTCGATCACACGTCGAAGGATGCGACGACCTATGACAGCCTCCGCAGGGCGGCGTATCTTCCGATTGTTCGGAACCACCTCTACGACCTGTTCGAACAGTTCGATTACCCCGACCCCGCGGTTCCCAGCGGGGATCGCAACGCGACAGTGGTAGCGCCTCAGGCCCTGCTCATGATGAACAGCGATCTGGTTGCTCAAGCCGCCTCCGCCTTCGCCAGTCGCCTCTGCGCTGGAAAGGCTGTGAGCGAGGACCAGCGCTTGGAGTTGGCCTACGTATCCGCCTACGGTCGTCCGCCTTCAGCGAAAGAGCGGGAACAGTCCCATGTCTTCCTGAAGGCGTTCGCTGCCTCCCCGGGTGGCCAGGCATTGGAGGCGCGGACTGAAGCCTGGAGGATCCTTTGTCAGACCCTGCTGGCGGCGAATGAGTTTCTCTACCTGAACTGAACGACCATGAGCGCGCCCGATCTCAGTCTTGATCCGAGGATGTCACGGAGATGCATGCTCAAGAGCTCCGCGTTGGGATTCGGGTGGTTGGCTGCCTCGGCTGTATTGGCCAACGCGGGGGGCGAACCTGCCCCAGCCAACCCGCTGGCTCCAAAGAGACCTCACTTTACACCGCGCGCCAAGCGAGTGATCTTTCTGTTCATGAAGGGCGGCCCTTCCCAGGTCGACACCTTCGATCCAAAGCCTTTGCTGGATCGCGACGATGGAAAACCGTTCCCGGGCCAGAAGCCACGCGTGCAATTTGCACCAACCGCGGAGCTGCTCAAGTCGCCGTGGACCTTTAAGAATTACGGACGAAGCGGACTCCCCGTCAGCTCTCTCTTCCCGCACGTGGCGACCTGCGTCGATGATCTCTGTGTGATCCGCTCGTTGCATGGCACGAACGCGGCGCACGGCGGAGCCCTGCTCAAGCTTCACACCGGCACCGACAATTTCGTTCGCCCGAGCATGGGATCTTGGATCACTTACGGACTCGGGACAGAAAATCAGAACCTGCCCGGGTTTCTAACCATCTGCCCTACGCTGGCGCATGGCGGGGTGAACAACTGGGGAGCGGCGTTCCTGCCGGCCGCCTACCAAGGAACTCCGCTCGGCAATGCGACCGTGCCAGCTCATGACGCGGTAGTCCGGCATATCCGCAATTCCCGGCTAACCCCGGCACAACAGCGGGTCCAACTAGATCTGCTGGCCGAGATGAACCGGGACCATCAGCAGCGCGTGGGACCGAACGCGGCGCTGGAAGGCCGGCTCAACTCCTTCGAACTCGCGTTCCGTATGCAGATGGCGATGCCGGAAGCCCAGGACATCTCCGGGGAATCCGAAGCCACGAGACGTCTCTACGGTTTGGACGACAAAGTGACGGCCAACTTCGGGCGTCAATGTCTGATGGCGCGGCGCTTCGCGGAACGTGGTGTCCGTTTTATCCAGGTCACGCACAGCGACAGCGAAGTGCAATGGGACCAGCACGGCGATCTGCGGAAGGGGCACACGAAAAACGCAGCGGAAGTCGATAAACCCATCGCCGGACTCTTGCAGGATCTGAAAGCCACGGGACTACTGCAGGACACCTTGGTATTGTGGGGAGGCGAATTTGGCAGGACCCCCGCGGCGCAAGGTGGAAGGGACGGTCGCGATCACAATCCCGAGGGATTCACCATGTGGATGGCCGGAGGGGGAGTTAAAGCCGGGACCGCCTATGGAGCGACCGACGACTATGGCTGGTACGCCACCGAGAACAAGATGCACCTGCATGATCTTCATGCGACCATCCTCGCCCTGCTCGGACTGGATCACGAAAAACTCACCTACCGGTTCGCTGGCCGGGATTTCCGGCTGACCGACGTCAGCGGCGAAGTCGCGACCGGGATCTTCGGCTAGTCGTGACTTGCCAACACCGGCAGCTCACGAAGCGGCCCTCTGCCCTTCTGAACGAGGGCGACAATCTTGGAGGCCAGCACCTCGTTCGCTTCTTCGATCTCGTCTTCGATCGGACGCTGGTCCAAATAGACATGCTCAACCCGAGCTACGAATCTCCGGCCAAAGCGTCGAAGATCGATGCTGAACGTCTGCACGCGTCCCGAGAGAACAGTTGCGGCCAGCATGGACTGCAACCCCACCGCGATGCCAACCACGGCAGAGATCATGGCGGTTCCGATCCAGGGAGTTAACTCCGGAAGCCCGGCACCCGACACCACCATACTCATCATTCCCCAAACGGTTCCGAGGCAACCAATCAAGGGAGCCCCAACCGCAATCCAGCGGAGCAACCATAAATGGCGACCGAGTGCTTGAACCTCGACCTCCACAACCTCCTCAACCGTCAGCCTGAGCGCATTGAACGAGTGACTGCTGATCAAGCGCTGCCGGCGGAACCGCACCGGATTGTGATGCAAGTGGTGCTGCACTTCACCTGCGCCTTGAGAGTAAACCACAAAAGCAGGGGCATCATCGAAGCGTTCGTTCCGATCAAACAACTCCAAAGGATCACGCGAAGAGGAGTAAGATTCCTCGAACCCCAGGGTCGCGAGGCGGGCTCGCATCAGTCGCGAAGACTTTCGCGCGAAAACAATCCAGACCACAAGGGACAAGCACAGCAAGCCCGCCAAACACATCCGCGTTTCCACCGAGGACTGCTCTAGCGAGAAACGAAACGGGGCAGATCCCAAAACCGACGCCAGGAATAAGGAGTTCATAGGAATTGTTGAGAGGTAAGGATTATTGCGATGAGATCTGCCACCCCGGAAGAAACCAGTGGCCCGAAACATCGAGGCAGGTGTCCGGCGGAAAAGCGGAGCTCGTTGACTTCGAACAAAGCCGATTCTCTTTCCACACAACTCAAAACAATGCCAGAGCAAGATGCGGAGGAAAGTCCCGAACTGAAACAAGTCGGTGACACCGAGGCGACGAAAGGCTCCGGCGCAAGAATGGGCCGGGTCAGAGTTCCGGAGGAATCGGTTGAGGGCTCGTCGCGGAGCCCAGGCCAGGAAACACGGAGGAACCTGCGTCCCTGGTATGTGACATCGGAGATGACGAACGACCTGGCCTAAAGACGGGGGTGGGCGGGTTCAACACAGCTCCATGACGCAACCCGCGCTCGCTCATGAAAAGTTCCGAAAAACCCAACTCGGCGAGGATCATCTCATAGATCACTGCGCCGACCAGAAGGATGTCGGCTTTCTCCGGCGGCACTCCGGCCAGACAGCGTCGTTCAGCACCACGCAGACTCCAAATACGCTCGACCTGCTCACGAATCTGGATCGCAGTCAGTCCCGGCATATCCTCCCCGAAGGCGGCGCACGGATCGCCGGAGGCCACCACGAGCCTGGCCAAAGTCTTTACTGCTCCCCCAAGGCCGACCAAGCGAACTTGCCCGCTCCCGAAACTGGCGAGGGCAACATCCAGGTTCGGCTTCACCTCCACCCGTAGAATCTCCCGGACCCGCCGGCGAAGGAGGACGAGGTCTCGGTTAGTTGGAGGATCCGACGGAGGCTCTGTCTGAAGAAAACGCGCAGTGCCAAGCAGTGTGCTCAGGCGAAATGCCGATCTTCTCCCCTCGCCTAAGCTCCACTCCGTACTTCCACCCCCAACATCCACGATCAGCACGGGACGATTGGCGAAACACGGCTCGCTGGTCACGCCCTGAAACACATAATCCGCTTCGCGATCGCCCGAAATGATCTCCACCTCAAGACCGACGGCAGCTCGAACCGATCTCACCAACTCGACACTGTTGGTGGCCTCCCGAGTGGCGCTGGTCGCGAGAATCCGGATCGTGGAAGCACCGGACCTCAGCGCTTGCGAGGTAAATTCCTGAACGGCCCCAACCGTCCGAGCAAGGGCCGCAGGTTGCAGACAGTTGGAACTAAACAGGCCCTCTCCCAGAAGTGTGTGTCGACTTTCCTTGACCACGGTCCGCAGGACCTGCCCCAAATCCGCCACCAGGAGCTTCACCGAGTTGGTGCCAATATCGATGACCGCGTGCCGATTGCCGAGGGGTGAAGTGTTCATAGTCGGGGTCTAGGATCAAAGCACTCAGCGCATCCCCGTGCCCTCATGGTCTTCTCGCGACCCGGGTCGACCGGCAGGCCAACACCCAGGAGGGAACGCATTTAGATTCGATTGCCGGAAGACCTAAGGTCGGTGACGGACACTTCGCGGATGGACTGCCAGGCTTTGACTTGCGCATTCGTGAACCCCTATATCCAAGCCACAACACGCAGTGCATGGTCCAATGGTTCATGCGCGCACGATGTCAGAAAACCATCCAGTTGAAAGAACTGAAGTGCAACATCTTGGTGACGAACCGGCGGAAGACCAGAGGCCGCGCTGAACCTAGACATCGCGGTTAGGAACGGCCATCCGACGCAGCCAGCAGTCAGCCGGTCCCCCTAGGAAGGTGGGACCGACACGGGGACAGCCACTCAGTGGGCAGCGTATCCGGCAGCGGAACCGGCGCACCCCCAAACACGCGGCTACGCGTTTACTTCTTCTGGGCAGCCCAGATGCGGGTCGTGTAGCCCACGTTGAGAATCCTGTCCTCCCGACGCACAATCTCCTCGATCCCGGCAATGATGCTCCCGAAAGAGGCGCCGGCTTGGCGTTCCAACGTTCCATGCGATCGCCAGGCGTCTAGGTAATCTTCAGCTGCAATCTTGGCCACGTAACTAGCCTCGATGTAATGGACCTGCCGGAAGAGACCACTCGCATTGATCGCCTCCGTTTGGTCCTCTCGGCGCGTTCCATAGCCATAACCGCGAATGTTCTCCTTGATGAAGTTTTCGACGGCAGCCTGGAGCGGATCACTTAAATCACGGTGATTCCACATGCAGGCAAACCAGCCCTTCGGCTTCAGCAGCCGCTTGGTCTCGGCAAGTGCCTTACGACGATCGGTCGTATTGAAAGAGGAGCCGAATGTGACGAGATCAAACTGTTGATCAGGCAGGCCCGTAGCCTCTCCGGTACCGACAACCCAGTTCACTCCCCGGTTAGCGGTCACCTGCTGTCCCACTTCACGCATCGCATCGTTGGGTTCCACCGCAGTCACCACGAGTCCTCGATCGAGCAGCATCTTGGTCAGATGGCCAGATCCAGCTCCGATATCGCACGCGGTAGCACCAGCGGCGCTCGCGGTCAACTTGCAGAGATCATCAATCGCCGCCGGACAATAATCCGGACGTTTGATGTAGTGAGAGGCCAGTTTCGTGTAGTCCCAATCGGTTTTCATAGATGCTTATTTCGGCGGTTTGATCCGATCAAGGAACTCTCAAAGTCGAGATCGGCAAGCGCTGCGCAACAAATTGCGTACCAACTCGGCTGCAAATTGCTTTTGACATGGAATTAGACCGGGCCGAAGCGACGCGCCGGACGAGGAATATGCGACCGCCCGGCTGACTCGACCATGCAACCGGCAGTTTTTGCATGATCTGCGGCAGGAAGTGTCGAGCGGCAGGCTAACCCAGAGCCATCGCCTGACCGGCGATCCATCCGGTTGTCCAGGCCGCCTGGAAGTTGAATCCACCGGTGATGCCATCGATGTCCAGGATTTCCCCGGCAAAGTAAAGACCCGGGCAAACCCTGCTTTCCATGGTTTTGAAATCCACCTCCTTGAGGCGCACCCCTCCACAAGTCACAAACTCATCCTTATTCAGGCTCTTGCCCTGAACTGGCAGTTCCATTCGGGACAGCTGCAGCGAGAGTCGAGCGAGGTCTGCCTTCGAGATGGCGGACCAGCGGGCGTCGGGGGCGATCCCGGCCGAGAGAACGAGCTGTTCCCACAGCCGTGCCGACAGGGGTGCGATGGTGGTGTTCACCACGAATTTGGCCGGGGTTCCCTGTCGCCGCTGATCAAACTCCCGCAGCAACTGCTCCGGGTTCAGACGCGGCAGCCAATTCACCTGCAACGAAAAACGATAATCGCACTGATGCAGCGAGCGAGCCCCCCAGGCCGACAGCCGCAACACCGCAGGACCACTAAGCCCCCAATGGGTCAGCAGCAACGGACCTCGCTCGCGCAAACCGGCACCCGACACCGAAACCTCGGCATCCTCCAGCGAAACTCCCGACAGTGCCCGCAACCACGGGACCGCGATGTGAAACGTGAACAAAGATGGCACCGGGGGTTCCAGTGTGTGGCCGAGCGAAACAGCCAGCTGTCCCAGCGCGGCACTCCGACAGCCGCCCGTGGCGAGCAGAACTCGATCGCACTCCATCAACTCACCCGTGGAGAGCGTCGCCCCGAACCGCCCCTGCTCCGTCCGCTCGATTCGTTCCACTCCGACTCCCGACCGCAGGATCACCCGCGCCGCCCGTGCCGCCGCTAGCAGGCACTCTACAATGGTCTCCGAGGAATCGGTGGTGGGAAACATCCGTCCATCGCCCTCCGTCTTCAGAACCACACCGCGGGAGGCGAACCACTGCACGGTGTCTCGAGCCTGAAACCTATGAAAGGGCGCGATGAGTGCGCGCTCTCCGCGCGGATAGCAGGTGGTGAGCTCGCGCGGTTCAAAACAGCTGTGGGTGACATTGCAGCGGCCGCCGCCGGAAATCCGCACCTTCGTCAGGAACGCCGGACTCTTTTCCAGGATCGTGACCCGGGCATCCGGATCGGCCTCGGCACCAGCAATCGCCGCAAAGAAGCCCGCCGCACCACCGCCCACCACCAAGATCTCAGGCTTGCTCATGACCGGCAACCGGCTAGGGACTTGCCGGAGCCTCGCTCACATCCACAGTCGAGAAGTGGATATGAGCAAAGCATTCCGGGATATGCGAATCCCAGACCCCGTGCGGGCTCCAAAACCAACCACTGGAATCCTTGGCCGGCGGAGGTTCTTTATACTGGTTAAACCGGGAGAAATCCATACGCCAGACGTCCGAGTCTCGGGGAGGAAGTGATTTCCCTTCCGCCTTAGCCAGCCACTTCAGCCCCGACCAGGGGAATGCCAGTTCCACGGTCCAGCCGCGATCCTTGTCGCTCGGGTCATTCAAAGTGCCATCGATCCAAACGGCGGTCTTCAGGCCGGGATAATCCCAATCGAAAAAGCCAATCCGCTTGCCTCGCGGATGAGTGGTGAAGCCCACCCCGTTGAAGGACTGGGCCCGCGGATTCGATCGTTTGAACTCCGGAACTTGAGAATATCCTCCGGACTCATAGTTGTCCTGCCAGAAAAAGAGCACCTCATAGATCGTATTGTGGGCGTTGATCTCAAATTCATAATACGCGTCCTTCCCCGCAATGAAGACCTCGACGTCATTGTTGTAGTAGATGGGCGAATCGCGCTCCTTGAAGGTCGCGGCGACATTCGGCTCCTCGACCCAGAAACCCACGTAGAGGTTCTGTTCATCCCACATCACGGCCACGCGGGTGTCATGCATCGTCGGTTTTCCCGACAGGATGTCCACGAAGCGCGGGGACTTGGGAACCTGCTTCCACGCCGCTTCATCAAGTCGGCCATCGATCTGGATTGGAGTTCGCGTTCGGTAAGCACGATAGTGAGGCTGTTCGAACTGCTCACAGGGAAACTTGGCCGTCACTTTCTCCTCCACCTGAGGAGCTGTGGCCGCAGTATATTCGATTCGGACAATCTGAGTGTCGCGATTGGCATTCCACCCCGTGCCATTCTCCAGAACATAGAGGCAGCCATCAGGCCCCAGCTCCAAATCCATGGGCCGTTTAAACGTCATGTTGATGCAGAACCTTTCCATCCACAGCCCCCCGCCGGGCCGCTTGGCGATCTGGTTTTGCTCATCCAGATGTACCGCGATAATCCAATTCCGGGACCATTCGTAGATAAAGAGGGTTCGATCAAACTCCTTGGGCAGTTTGTTTGGCGAGACCAGCTTCTCGTCGAAATGGTAGACCGGCCCGGCGCAGGCCGTACGCCCTCCCCCGCCGTTAACGACCGGAAACTTGGTCGAGGGTCCGTACGGATACCAGATGAAGGCAGGCTGGGCCGCGGGCAGCTCCCGAGGACCGGTGTTGAGCACCGATTCGTTGAGGGGCTTCAGGGGATCGAAAAGCTCGCCCGTTCCGCGGGTCGCGAAATCGTAGCGTCGGTAGGGCCGGTTGTCCCCGGCGAACAGCGGCCAGCCAAAATTCCCGGCGGCCCGGGCTTGGTTGATCTCATCAAAGCCAGCCGGTCCCCGATTCGTATTCGCACCGCCCGCATCGGGGCCCACCTCGCCCCAATAGAGGTATCCGCTCTTCTGATCGACCGAGATCCGCCAGGGGTTGCGATTGCCCATTACATAAATCTCTGGACGGGTGTTCGGGGTGCCGGGAGGAAACAGGTTTCCCGCCGGGATACTCACGCTGCCGTCGGCGTTGGGATGCACTCTCAGGATCTTCCCGCGAAGATCATTGGCGTTGGAGGCAGACTTCTGGGCGTTCCAAGGCCCGCGATCCGAACGCTCATCGATCGGTGAATAGCCGTCGGAGGCGCCCGGATGTGTGTTGTCCCCGACGGAGGCATAAAGATTCCCCTCCGCATCAAAAGCGAGCGACCCGCCCGAGTGGCAACACTCCTCGCGCTGGGTGGGGATCCGCAGCATGACCTGCTCGGTTGCCAAATCAATCCGTTCGGCATCGACCTGAAATCGAGAGACGCGATTGGTTCCAATCTTCTTGCCGGCCGCGTCGAGATGGGTTTGGGGTTCGGAGTAGAACAGGTAAAGCCAGCGGTTCTGATCAAAATGAGGATCGAGCGCGATGCCGATCAACCCATCTTCCATCTCTTTGTAAACCTCCAGCTTTCCCAGTTCCTTCGATTTCTGGGTCTTCGGCTCCCAGACCTTCAGAATTCCGGCGCGCTCCACAAAAAAGACGCGCCCATCCTTCGCGATGGCGATCTCCATCGGATCCACCACGGCATCGTCGACCGTTCCATCCGCGTTGAGATCTCGGTCTGCCTCCAGGATGATCTTGCGGAACGGCCCGTCGGTCTGCGGGCCAGTTGGTGTAGGTTTGGGAGCATCGGCTGCAGCAGTTTGAAGCACCGCAACCAAGCTCCAGAGAACGACACCGAGGATGGGACAATTCATCATGCGCCGCAGAGTAAACCGACTCGTCGGCCTGAAATCAATTGCCCAATGCCGTATCTTCGCTCAGGCCACGCCTTTACGATAGGTGGTGTAGAGATAGACCGGGATCTTGAGAGTGCCCAGATGGCTCTTGATGAGCGGCAATACCTCATCCCAATCCAATCCACCTACACCTGTTGCCAACCGTGGCAGTGCGAGGCTGGTGATCCCCTCCGCCTCAACGACGCGGTGGAGCTCCTTCAGACAATGGTTGACGTTTGAGATCGAGGCCTTGCCTGGGTGCGAATGTTCCGAAGCCGCTGGTTCCTGGGTGAAAAGATTAATAATCCGATGCCCTCCCGTGCCGCCCCATACCCATACTGTCCCGGTCTTCGGATGGGAGTTATGGGTAAAATGACGGAAATCCTTATACATGGCCGGCCACTGCTCCCGCAGGCTCAGCGCCAGGCCGCTATTAAAGTGGTCATTGGGTGCGACTCCGTGGGCTATCGCTTGGGCCTTGGTGAGAAGGATGTCGCCTGTGACTTCTTGGATCATAGAATTGTAGTGGTGTGTTGTTACGAACCAGGACCAACCTGCTCCAAGTCTCGATGCTGAGCTGCCCGGATCTTGTGATTCCACCCACTAGGATTGGCTGTTCGGGGTGGTGTGGAGCACCTGGGTCCTTTGGACTGCGGTGGCACGACCTAAGCATTACCCACAAGTTCTTCGACCAAATGTTAGAATCCCAAAGGGATTCCGCCTCAAAGCCCAGGGTTGGCGCGACGCAGGAGCGCCTACCCTGGGTTAGTCGTTGTTTTCTCACAAC
>JAEUHE010000051.1 GCA_016793885.1 Verrucomicrobiales bacterium | reverse complement strand
TTCTCGAGGGTCTCCCGTAATGCCGCCAGCTAGTTAGCAAGACCAACTGGCCCTTATGGTGGCCCCGTTTCCGTCCGTTCTGCAATGCTGCCTGAGTCTTTCAGGACCGCTGGACAAAACTCATACCTACGCGAAGGACGCTATGTCTGCAGGGGAAGGAGGAACCCTGATTTTCCTATTCCCTCCGGGTTTCCGCATCGCGTCCATTGCGGTTTAAAACTCGGGCCCCTCCCCATCCTGGCTCCTCCAGCAAAACCCGAATTTATTGTTGCACGGTCCCCTAGAGGCGGCGGAGCAGGAGCAGGGTCACATCGTCCTGAAAGGTGTCCGATTTGGAGAATCGCTGGACCTCGTCGCGAATGCTCTGAACCCAGTCCTCGAGCCTCGCTCCGCCGGGGAGCCGAGCGATGAGGCTCTCCAGCCGGATGCTGCCGAAGAGTTCTGGGGAATCTTGAGCGTTCGCTTCGGTGACGCCGTCCGTGTAAAAGACGAGCGTATCGCCGACTCCGAGCTGCATGCGAACATCTTCCTGCGCCGGATAGGGCGCCATGATCCCCACCAGGGTGCCGGTGGGCATGGCGACCTCGGTGACCCTTCCCCGTGCGTTTCGCAGCAGGGCAGGTGGATGCCCACCGCGCGCCAGCGCGCATTCCCCTGTAACCACGTCGTAGATCGCGAGGATGACCGTGACGAACATGAACTTGGGATTGTCGCGGGCGAGGGCATCATTCAAGCGCGACAAAATCTGCGCCGGGCTGGCCACCGTCTCGGCCAGCTGACGGACGAGCGCCCGCACCATCGTCATGAACAGAGCGGCCGGCATTCCTTTGCCGGAAACATCGGCCACAATCGCGGCAAAATGCCGATCGTCGATCGCGAAGTAGTCGTAGAAATCGCCGGAGATTTCATAGGCGGGGATCAATCGTCCGACCAACTCGAAGCGTCCTCCTGCCAGGGTCAACGGCTCCTGAGGCAGGAAGCCTTGTTGGATCTCACGCGCCAGGGCGATCTCCTGCTGAATACGCTGGGTTTCGAGCAGCTGAAGATGCAGGTTCGCGTTCTCGAGCACGTTGGAGACCTGAAGGGCGATCGACGTAAAGAGATAGAGATCTTCTTCCGTGAAGGGTGTTCCCCGGTCGAAGCGATCCAGTTCGATCATGCCCGCGGCCTTACGGCTTCGCGTGGAGAGCGGTGCGGCCATCAGGGACTGGATTCCCAGCGTGGTGATCGTGGCGTTCACGGGAGCCTCCCGAGTATCTCCGGCCAAAATAGCTTTACCCTCCGTGAGGACTTGGGTTGTGAGGGTTCGGCTGAACGCGGACTTGCCCAGCGGTGTGGGCCGCCGTTCCTCGACCGCTCGAATCGATGGCCCTTGAGGTGTGGGTAGGATCACGAGTGCTCTCGAGGCCTGCGGGAAGACCACCAATAGATGTTCGATCAGCCGATTCAGCACGTCGTCGGTGTTGAGCAGTCCGGAAAGTCGATGCGCCAGCTCGAGAATAGATTGCAGCTTCTGCGCGCTATTGGCTCGAAAGAGATCCGGGTTGGTGGCGTCGGCCAGCGTCTGACGCTGGATCGTGACCTCATAGCCCAGGTCCTGGTCGTCCTCGAGGCGGAGCAAATGAGATCCGACGCTGATCAGGTCGTTGGCTTCCAGCGCGACCCGGCCAGAAATACGCTGGCGGTTGACGAAGGTTCCATTGCTGCTGCCGAGGTCTTCGATGTGCAGTCTTCCCTGCTCAAGCCACAGCCGGGAATGCCGCCGGCTGACGTTGGCTCCCTCTAGTGTGAGCCCGACTCCCGAGCTGCGGCCGATGAACAGCTCCTCGGCGCCGATCTCGATCTGGCGTCCCGTCTCGGTGCCGCCAATGATCACTAGTCGCATGCAACACCTCCGATTGGGGTGATACGCGGGTGGTGGCGGCGTTGGCGGAGCACGAACATGGTGCGACCCTAGCGCGGGACTTCGGGGCGGGACAAGCTTAAGGTCGGTCATGAATCTCCCGCCGGGAACCCGGAGAGTGCTAAGAGATTAGCCGGTGGTCGACGCCTAGCTTGGACCACCGGCTCCGTACCGAAAAAAACCGCCCCCCGATGAGGGTGCCACCCTTCCCTCTCCAAAAGGTGGCATCGCTGCGCGATGCTCTGTCTGTTCGGGAGATCGATTCCGGGGATCTTCGATCCTCCGGCTAATCTCTATGACCCCAGCGGGGGTCTGGAGACCGAGGACAATCGCCATGGTCGGACTCGTAGCGCCAGGGAAAACGCGAGTCGCTGCTCACCTATTTCAAATGACTCTCCGACTTACGTCGGCTGGAGCGCTACGTGTCGGCTGGCAGGTATCCGGTCTAGATGCAGGAGCAGGTGGGCCTGCAGAAAGCGATCGAGTTCCGCCTTCTGGACCGGGCTCAACTCGAGGACTGCTAACGGTTTCCAGTCGGGCTCGTGGAGGCGGCGGGCGATGGCCTTGGCGCCGTCGCCTAGCGAACTGCTCTCGATGTCGGGCTCCAGCCCGAGTAGCTCCAGTAGTCGGAATTCGAAAGCGAACACGGTTTGGGGGCGAGGGGGGTGCGCTTCCAGAAAAGCGAGCGCGTCTTCGAACAGCGCGTGAAACTCGGGCAGGGGAGTTTCCCTCTCCGTCGTTTGTTCCAGCAAGTTCACAAAATAGGCGGCCTGCTCGATGCGGGGTAGGTCGGTGCGCAGTGCGGGGCGGGTGGATCTCAGGGAGACTTCTCGGAGCGTGTGCAGGTCGGATCGACGACTTCGCTGAAAGCTGAACTCAGCTTCGAAAAACAAGTCGAGCTTGCCGCGAAAGGAAGACTTGGGACGGCGCGCTCCTTTGGCGACGGTGGAGAGGCGGCCGAGATCGGGGGTGAGCCACTGAACGATCAGGCTGGTCTCGGTCAGGGGGCGAGTCCGGAGGATGATCCCGTTGGTGCGTTCATCGGCCATCGCACAGACTCAGGAAGCAGTTCGTCGTTTACGGGTAGTGGGAGTTCGCTTCATCTGTCGTCCGATGCGTTCCAGGTCATGAACTTTTGCCACCTTGCGGAGCAAGCGGGACTCCTCCTGTTTCATCTCGCGGCGTGGCGCCGGCTTCAGGTCATCGTAACCGCACAGATGCAAAATGCCATGGATCACGTAACGCACCACTTCCTCCTGCCAGGAAGTCCCGAACTCGACGGCCTGCTCTTGGGCATCCTCGACGCAGATGAAGAGTTCGCCATGAATGGGGGTGGGCACGGTGGGACGAGCGACGGGAATCGGCGAATGGTCGAAGGTGATCACGTCGGTCGAACCCTCGTGTTGCAAGTACTGCTGGTTCACCCGCGCCATCTCCCGGGCGCTCACGAGGTGAATGCCCAGCTCGACCTCGGTCAATTCGAGATGCTCCTCCAGCACCTGAAGCGTGATGGATTTCAGCAGGGGCAGATCCACCGGCTGTGTTCGCTGCCGATTGCGAATCTCGACGATCATGATTTGGTCCCGCGGTGTTCCTCGTAGGAGGCGATGATGCGCTGGACCAGGGGGTGGCGTACGACATCGCGCTTGCTGAATTCGGCGATCCCAATGCCTTCCGTTTTGCGCAGCGCGATCAGCGCCTCGAGCAGGCCGGATTTTCGGCTGCCGACCAGGTCGATCTGAGTGGGGTCGCCGGTGATCACGGCCTTGGAGCTGTAGCCGAGGCGGGTGAGGAACATGAGCATCTGCTCGGTCATGGAGTTCTGCGCCTCGTCTAGGATGATGAAGGCATGGTTCAAGGTTCGCCCGCGCATGTAAGCCAGCGGGGCGATCTCGATGATTCCCTTTTCCCGATGCTTGATGACCTCCTCCGCGGGCAACATATCGTGCAGAGCATCGAGGAGCGGGCGTAGGTAGGGGTCGATCTTCTCATAGAGATCGCCCGGGAGGAAGCCGAGCGCTTCTCCGGCCTCGACGGCTGGGCGGGTGAGAATGATGCGACTGATTTTGTCCTCCTTGAGTGCCGCCACCGCCATGGCCATGGCGAGATAGGTCTTGCCGGTGCCGGCGGGTCCCACGCCGAACGTCACATCGTGCTTGCGGATCATTTCGATGTAGCGCTTTTGTCCCAGCGTCTTAGGCGCCACCGCCGATTTGCGACTCGAGACCGGGATGCGTTCCGCGTACAGGCTTTGCAGCGCGTCCACACCTTCGTTCGCGATGATATTCAGAGCCTGGCTGAACTCCCGGTTCTTGATGACGGTGCCGCTCTTCAGGGAGCCCTCCAGTGCGACGAAGAGCTGTCGCGCGAGGCTGACATTCTCCGTTGTCCCCTCGATCTTGATGAAGCCGTCCCGGGCGGTGAGCTTCACCTTGAGGGTGTTCTCGACCGCTGCCAGGTTATGTGGGTCATTGTTGAACAATTGTTGAGCCAGTCGGGCGTTGTCAAAATGGAGAGTCTCGGAGGTCATACGAAGAACAAAGAGTGTTAAGCGACCGGCTGGTCGGTAGCTTTGAGAGCATCCCGCAGCTGGGCAGCCAGCTCGGTGAGCGCCTGGGGAACCACCGAGGTTCCGCCCAGGACCGCCATGAAGTTGGTGTCCCCGCTCCAGCGCGGCACGATGTGCAGGTGGAGATGTTCGGCGATGCCGGCTCCCGCGGCGCGGCCCAGGTTGAACCCGACGTTGAATCCATCCGGTTTCATGACGGCGCGTAGCGCGGCCTGGCAGCGCTTGGTCAGGCGCATCAGATCGGTGAGTTCCTGATCGGTGAGCTCCGCCAAGTCCGCCACCTGTTTGTAGGGGATCACCATGAGATGCCCGCCGTTGTAGGGGTAGGCATTCAGCATGGCGAAGCAGGTGCGATCCCGGACGATCACATGATGGGCCACATCGTCATTGGATTGGGCGATTCGGGAAAAGAGGGACACATCCGAGGCTGGGGGCTTCGGCGACAAGATATATTGGATGCGCCAAGGGGCGTGCAGCACTTCCATGGAGGCAGGGTAGGGGGGGCGAGGAGTAAAGTCAAAGGGGCAGTCCATATCTGGCGAATGCATGTTTACCGCACCTTCCTCCGTTCTCAGAAACTGCTTGGGTCGGTTGTCGGCTGCGGCGTAGGATTCCGCCGTCACGTGGCCCAGAGTCCAACACAGCCAGGCTCCGAGTTGAGCCAGCAGCGCCCAACAAGGAAGTCCGGTTGGGTGGCAGCGTGTAGCCTAGCGTTGCTGGGGGCATTGATGTTGTTTCCTCCCTTTGACGGGTTGCTCTCCCGCTGGAGCTATGACTGGGGGTTTCACCTGCGGGCACCGGTGGAATTGGAGCGTTGCCCGGTGGTGGTCGTCTACATGGACGACGAATCGCATCAGCAACTGGAACAGACTGGCATTTCGGCGTGGGATCGCAGGCTCCATGGCCAATTGATTCGCCGGTTGAAGGAGTTGGGTGCGGCTGTGATTGCCTTTGACGTTCTGTTTCGTCCTCCCTACGCCGACACGAACGCGACGCGATCACTGCTCGCGGCCGCCGACCAGCATGGACAAGTGTTCTTTGCCGCCACCGGCGCACGTTCGGCGGTTCCGACCGGGCAGATGGGGGTGTGGCGCGTCCTGCCTCCGGAGTTTGACCTGCCTGCGACCATTTCGTATGGACTGGTCGAAGAATCGAAGCAGGAGGGAAGCATCCGTGAGCACGAAACTCCTTTGAACAACGTGGAGCCGCTCTCTTGGAAGGTGGCTCGGGCGGTTCTGCAGGATCCCCCGGTGCCGGCGACCCGACGGCGCTGGATCAATTTCTATGGTCCTGTGGGAGCGATCCCTCATGTCAGCTACGCCTCTGTGCTTTCGAACACCTTCTCTCGCTCCATCTCCTTTTCAAACAGCGTGGTGTACGTGGGGGCGGGAGTGAACGTGCCGTTCACCAAGGGTGCCGAGACCGACGCATTTCGAACTCCATTCTCCGAGAAATTTCACGGAGTAGCCCTGAACGCGACGGTCTTTTTGAACCTCTACTACGGCGACTGGCTCACCCGAATTCCTGCCTTCGTCGAGTTGGCGATCGTGGTGCTTATGGGGGTCGCGTCCGGGTTGCTGTTTTCCCGTTTGCCGTCGTTGTGGACGATCCCCTTGGCCCTGGTGGCCGTGGCCGTTCTGCTGTTCGCCGTGCGTCTCCTACTGCTGCATACCCATGTCTGGTTTTCCTGGGTGATTCCCGTCCTGATACAGATTCCCGGCGCTCTGCTGTGTACGGCCGTCACTGCCAACCTCCGCTTGATGAAGGAGAAGCGGTTGCTGACCGAGGAGCTGCAGCATCGCCTGGAGGCGGGGGCCGCCTCGGTAAAGGGGCCGCCGTCGTCCGCCGTCCCCGCTGCAGCGGCAAATCGCGGCGAGGAAGATCGCACCCTGGTTACACCTCAGAATCCCTTCACCGTACCCAACTACACCTTGATTCGGCGCATCGGCAAGGGTGCTTATGGGGAGGTGTGGGTCGCCAAAAACGCCGTCGGACTGCTGCACGCGGTTAAGATTATTCACCGGCATGCCTTTGATATGCCCGAGCCCTTCGAGCGAGAGTTTCGCGGCGTGCAAAGCTACATGCCGATCTCCCTGGGCCACCCGGGGTTGGTCCCCGTCTTGTATGTGGGACGGGATGCTGAATTCGACTGTTTCTATTACATGATGGAGCTGGCCGATGACGCCGAGAAGGGGGTGGCTGTAGATGTTCATACCTATGTGCCTCGCTCCTTGGATCAAGATCTGGCCCGCTCCGGCTCTCTGCCGGCCCGACACTGTGTTCAGATCGGACTGCGTTTGGCCGAAACCCTGGCCTACCTGCACAGCCAAAAGCTCGTCCATCGGGATATCAAGCCCTCCAATGTCATCTTCGTCCGAGGGCAGCCTAAGTTTGCGGACCTGGGGCTGGTCACCCGCACGGTGGGTGAACGGGGCGCGGGTTCGGAGGTGACCGCGACCTATGTTGGCACCAAGGGCTATATTCCGCCGGAAGGTTCGGGCACGCCGGGGGCCGATGTCTACGCGCTGGGTAAAGTCCTTTATCAAATGGCGTGGGGCAAGGAGGAGGAGAAGTTTCCCGCCTTGGCGACGGATCTTCACAGCCGGCCTGATCGGGACGAGCTGATGCTCTTGAATCCGATCATCCTCAAGGCCTGCGAACCGAACCTTCTGCATCGTTTCGCCAGTGCCGATGCCATGCTGGAGGCGCTGCGGGAACTGGATCGGAAGTTCAGTAGCTAAACCGGAAGCTGGCCATGAATGTGCGGTCGCGAGGCAGTCGGGCGGTAAGATTCAGCGGGTTCAGCCGATAGTCCTGGTCGGTGAGGTTCAAAATCCCCACGCGCGCTTCGATGCGGCGCTGCCAGAACCGGTATCCGGCCTGGAGGTTGAACTGCCAGAACGTGTCGTCGGTCAGCTCTGGGGTGTAACCGCGATTGTGTTGAGCCAGGAGCACGGAGTCGAATTGTCCGAAGAATCCGCTCGGATGGGTAAAAATGGCAAATCCCTTCACTTGATGGAGAAGTGCTTCGAGGGCTGCATCGCGAACATTCCCAACAAACTCCGGAAAACGATCCTGCAGTTCGGATTCGATCAACTGGTATTTGGCGCCGAAGGACCAGAGTTCTCCGACGAGCTGATGAGCCATGACCGAGATGACACGCTCGCGATAGTCGAGGGATTCCCCCACCTGGGAAGGACGCCACGGCCGCACTCCCGTCAGATCCAGCACCCCGAGGTCGCGCTCAACCTCGGAGTTGAGAACCTCGCCGGAGATCATGAGGTAGGTGGACTGGGAGAACTTCTGATCCCAGGCTAGTCCGAACGTTTCGAAGCTGGCGCCCGCGTTGGCGGAACCGATCGATTCGGGGATCAGGCTGCGAAAACTTTGTTGAAAGCCGGCGACTTGTGAGGGCTCCAGTTGATAACTTTGGTCGAGGCTGGCACCACCCTGGGAACGGGTAAAGGCGCCGCGGAAGGTGGTGCGCGGACCCGGCGTCCAAATGAGACCTGCTTTGGGCGAGAGCTGTTCCGCCTTGGACTCCTGGGCGGAGAGCGGCGCAAAGCGATGGTTCTCAGGGTAGATCAAGCGGTCATAGCTCAGGCCAACCGTGGCGCGGAGGGTCTCGTGCAACTCCCGATGCACGTATCCATAGGTGCTGATTCGCTCAAAGGAATTCTCTTCGCTTTGGGCGAGATCTTGAAATGAGTTGGAGAAAATGGGAGGGAATCCGAACGGAATGACTTCATGGGCATTTTGAGTCCGAAATTCACCGGCCTGGAACCGCGCGCCGCCCATCCAGGTCCACCTTCCAGCCTCACCGATTTGCTGCAGCTCCGCGAGGTAGATTTCTAACCGGCTCCGGTAGTCCTGCTGCAGTTGGACGGTGCCGGAGTCGACGATGCTGCCATCCGGGTCCCGAACGATCCAGAACGTCGACTGCGTGGGGTTCGTCACGGACAAGGAGTCATCCAGTCGTCCCGCCAGGAGCAGGGTGTGGTGTCCGGGGCTCCACTCATGATGGTATCCCGTCAGGAGGATGGGTTCTTGGGTTTCCTTCACTTCCAGGCCGACAATCGACTGACTGGGATTGTAGAGCGCGCTGACGTCTCCGGAGGTGGCGTCGAAGTAGGTCGTTTGCACGAACAAGCTGTCTTGAGCGGTGAGCTGCGCCTTGATTTTGAGATCGACGTTGAGCTGTTCGAGGTCTCCATTGGCCTGCTCGCCTTGCTCGCTTCGGTAAGTGGTGTCGACCGCGAAGCTGGTGTTTTGAAACTGACCGTAAAGCGACGCCGCCTGATACCAATCGCCACCGCTGAGGTAGTCGGATCGGGAACTGAATCCAAGTCGATCCCGTTCGAAGAACTTGGAGTATTCCTGCTGCGAGACATAGGGAGACAGCGTGCCGCCGCCGACCGGCGCGAGCAATGCCGCGACCAGGTATTCACTTTGCCAGGGAGTTTCGTAGCGCAGGTCGATTTGTCGGGGGTCGCGCAGGGCGTTGTAGCTGTTGGCGAGGAAGAGGTGCGAGGAGAAGCTGGCATAGTCCGCCGTCACGGCTCGGGAGGCCTCGCGAAGGCTGAGCTCCGCCATCCCGGCATCCTGGTAAACCGTGGCCAGGTTGGCGCTCGCCACCGCCCGATCCTGATCCAGCAGCAGTCGTGACCGATACAAACGTCGATTGGAATTCAGGTTTTCGGCTTGCTCGAGTTCCCGGACCGCCGCGTTCACACGATTCAATCGCTGTTGGAGAAGGGCGTCGTAGAGCGAGGCCGTGGGATCGCGGGGATCCAGCTCCTTGGCCAACTCCAGCTCGTGTTGAGCGCGCGTGGATTGGCCGGTCTCGGCAAACGCTTTCCCCAAGTAACTGCGCAACGAGGCTCGCTGCGGCTCGGCGCTGGCGGCGGTGAGGAGATCTACTTGCCCTTGCTCGCTGTCCCCGCTGCGAATGCGGCAGAGGCCCCGTCCGAGCCAGGCGTTGGCCAGGCCGGGATCCATCGCGATGGCTTCGGTGAAAGCGGCGATGGCTTCGCGTGTGCGATTTTGCGCTCCGAGTAGGAATCCCCGCAAGGCCAGCGCTTCCGCGTGTCGGGGGCTGCGAGCGATGGCGGTATCGAGAGCGGCACTCGCCGTGCGAATGCGCCCATGGCTGAACTCCAATTCCGCGACACGTGTCCACGCGAACCCGAACTGGGGAGAGGCTTCAGTGGCCTTCCGTGCCGCTTGAAGCGCGGCGGACAGATGCCCTTTGGATTGCTCGAAATAAGATTGGACCACCCACTCCGTCGCCAACTGCGGGGAGACTGGAGCGGCTGACGGCGGATCGTTGCGCACCACAGCAATCATTCTGAGGAGGGACTCGCTCAGTGCGTTCAGCCGCTGATCGGCGGAGGCTGGTTCCGCGCTCAGACGCAGCAGCTGCTGCGCGGCATCTACCTGGCCTACACTGAGCAGCAGGGAGGCCTCGTAGAGGCGTAGGGCGGGGGATTCTGAAGGCGAGGCGGGATCGTTGCTGGCGCTGAAGAGCTCTCTGGCTTTCAGCAGGTCTCCCAGTGCATAGGCGGCCAGCGAGTCCCCCACGCGGCTCCGCTCCCGGTCCGTCAGCGGAAGTTCGGTAACATCCAGGACTCCGGGGTAGTACAGGAACCATTGAATCAAATCATTCGCCGCGCCCACCATCGGCCGCACCTCCAGGGGTTTTCCGGGTTGAGCCACCCCTTGCTGCTGTTTTAGCACCGTAGCCTTGGCTCCTCCCGCATCGCTCAACTCCACCGCGCCTTCGAAGACGCTCAGGGTGGTGGTGCCGTCGGGGGCGACCCGAAGCGCAAACTCGGTTCCCTTAACCACCGCCGACACTCCCGGGGTTCTAAACTCGAGCTCTTCGGGAGAGTCTCGATGAAAAAAATAGATCAACCCCTGCAATAATTGGAATCCGAGCCGGCTCCGTTTGGGCGCGATGGGTGGAATTTCCACCAGGCTGAGCTGGTCAACGTGGAGGATGGAGCGGTCGTACCAGAGCAGTTGTGCCTGACTTCTGGGGCCCGTACTTAAACGATCTCCCGCGTTCAGAATATCGTTGGTTCGGGCGGTATACTTGGCGGGATCCTTGCCGCGGGCCAATGAGACGCTGCCCTGGACCGACTGAACCTGCACGTATTTTCCCTCCGTCGACGCTCCAAACAAGATCCCGGACCCAGACAAGCCAACCCAGAGCCACCCCCAGACCAGCGCGAGGCGCTGGCTTCGGGTGATCTTGTTTCTAAAAGACAGCTTAAGAGTTAGAGTGGGAAGATCCACTGGCGCGTGGGTACTCAAATCTGGTAAGTAATGCAAGCGTTGTGGCTCTTCACACGAAAGTTTCTGTTGTAGGCTGAAGGCGCAGGCTGTTACATCCAACACCATCGTATGAAAATCCGGCTCACTTGCCTCTCAGCGCGGAGGCAAGGTCGCACCTCAGAAGGCGACACCGACCGTTGTTCCCTGAACCCTCACCGGAAGTATGGACTTCCTTCGATGCTGAGAAGTGCGCTGCTTCTTGGACTCTTGGGGGTAGGGATTGGTACAGGCTTCTTTTCGAACGCCCAGGATGGGGCTTCGAGTTCTCAGCCTGCGCCGCTCGAGGACGTTCCGCTGATCCTCGAGGCCCCTCGTGACCAGGCCCTCCTGCAAGGGGGGGAACTCGTGTTGGAAGTCGTTGCGACGGGCGCGGAGCTTCAGTTTCAATGGCAGCGGGAGGGCCGGATTCTGGGCGGCGCTACCACTTCAATCCTCCGTTTGCCGGCCGTGGGAATTCAGCAGGCGGGACGCTACTCCGTCCGGGTTTACAATGTGCTGGGAGAGGTGGTGAGCCCCGACGCCCTGGTCTCGGTGCTTCAAAAGCCCATGGTGGTCCGCCAGCCGGTGAGCCAAGTGGTCACGCAAGGCAGTGGAGTCACCTTTGAATTGGCGGCATCAGGCACGGCTCCTCTGCGCTATCAATGGTTTCGAAATGGGAAGGAGCTGGACGGGGAGACGGACGTTCGACTCCGCCTCGAGAATCTGCAGGCCCAGGATTCCGCCAGCTTCTCCGTCCGAGTGAGCAACGACGTGGGCAGCGAGGTGTCGGTCGAGGCTCGCCTCACGGTGCTGACGCCGCCACGTTGGGTTTCTCTGTCGCGGAACCAGACTGTAGCGGAGGGTAGGTCGGTTTCCTTCGTCGTGCACGCTGAGGGCACGCATCCGCTCAGCTATCAGTGGTATCGCAACGGCGAGCCGCTGGCCGGTGCCACGGGGCTGGGATTGGATTTCGCCGCAGTGCGACCGGAGGACGAGGGAACGTACACCGCCAGTGTTAGCAATGCTGCCGGTCGGGAGTGGAGCCCACCGTTTCGTCTGCGAGTGCTCTCGCCGCCTCGGATTCTGCTGTCGCCCGAGACTCAGATCGTTGGCTTGAGCAATCGAGTCACACTGCGCGCTGCGGTGACGGGTAGCGAGCCGCTCTACTTCGGTTGGCGTCGCAACGGGATCGACTTGTTCGGAGATCCGGGCGTTCTCGGCCCCGACTCGAACACGCTGGAGATTCCGCAGGTGGCTGGCGATCAGGCTGGGATTTACGAGTTGGTGGTATGCAACTTCGCCGGTTTGGTCGTGACGGATCCGGTAGAGGTCAGGATCGAAACGCCCCCCTTCATCATCACCCCGCCGCAGAACCAACGCGTCGCACTCTTCGAGGAGTTGACCCTGGCAGTTCAGGCGGGAGGCAGCCCGCAGCTCAGCTATCAATGGTATCACAACGGAACCGCCATGCCGGGCGCCACGCAGGCGACGCTGGGACCGATCTTCGTTCAGCAGGATGTCGCTGGTCCTTACTGGGTGGCGATCAAGAACGCTGCGGGTAGCGTGGTATCCGATCCGGTGTTCGTCACGGTGGAGCAGCCACGCGCCAATCCTTCGGACGCACTGGAGTCGGCCCCCACTCTGGACCTTCCGATCGGGTGCACGATCTTCCGAGGCTCCACAGCTGGATTTACTCGGGAGCCAGGCGAGCCGGCTCATGCCGGCGCAGCGGGTGGCGGCTCAGGGTGGTATCGTTGGCGGGCCACTTCCAGCGCATGGGTGACGTTGGGCACCACTGGCAGCGACTTTGACACCATGCTGGGGGTTTACACCGGGGATAGTCCCAGCAATTTGGTGGCGGTGGCCAGCAGCGAGGATGCTCCTGGCGTCCTCACCAGCCGCTTGACGTTCAAGTCGGTTCCCGGCGTTGAGTATTGGATCGCGGTCGATGGCTTCGATGGTGACAACGGGGAGGTCCTGATTACCGCGATCGTCGAGCAAGCGGATCCCACACCGCTGCCGGTCATCGTGTCTTCACCTCTGAGCGGCTCCGGACCAGCGGGAAGATCGACCAACCTGGTGGTGGTGGCGGAGGGACAGGGACTCACCTACCAGTGGTATTTCCTGGGTAAGCCCTTGCCGGGCGAGACGGACCGCGTTCTCAGCCTTCCCAATGTGCAACCCCAACATGTCGGCACTTACTTTGTCCGAGTGCAAGCCCAGGGAAGCCCGGTCTTTGTGGATAGCGCTCGAGCGGTCATCGAGATTGGCAGCGCGAGCGATGTGGTGTCCGTGGATAAGCGTTATTTCAACCGGGTGAGTCCGGATGAGCAAGTCCCCTCGGCCCCGCCCCAGCTGGCCGATGTTTCCACCAGCGCGGGAACCATCGTGGTTCGTCCCGGGGTGAGCGCCGATCAGATTCTTAACAACGAGGCCAGCACGTGGTCCTCCAGCGATCCACGAACCTGCAATTGGTTTGGGGGAGCGACCCGATGGCTGACCAATATCGTGGTGGAGAAAAAAGGCGTGTTGGTCGTCGACAGCCGCGACAGCGCGGTGCCAGCCTTGACCGGACTTTTTGCCTATGTCTCCGCCCGCGCTCGTTTGCTGGCCTGCTCTCAGGACGGATTGATCCTGTACACCAACGAAACCGAGGGGGCGGTTTACGATCTGATGGCCGATAGCGTCCAAGGGCAGGGGGGAGTGATCTCTCTGAAATTCAGTCTGATCCAGCTGCCTACGCTGCCATCCACGCCGCCGCAGCTGGCGCTGCAGGAACTCAATCAACCTTTGGTGTTGGACGCGGGGGTGACGAATAGTCCGGTGCCGACGCCCACCTTCCAGTGGTTCCTCAACGAGACGAATCCCATTCCCAACGCAACCGGCAGCATTCTCTCCCTCGGAAGCTTCCAAGCCTCGGATGCGGGATTGTACACCGTGCGCATCAGAACTCCCCTGGGGGATTTGACCAATCGTGTGGCGCAGGTGGGAATCCGGTATCCGGCCGCTTGGTCGCTCGAATCGATAAGGAACATCGTCGATGGCGCGGCAGCCGGCCCACTTTGGGCGCGGTCTGCCTCCGAAGCCTATCTCTGGGTGAACACCCATCAGGCCGGAACCCCGGACGTGCCGGAGGCTCGGCTGTTTCGATCGGCTTCCACCGGATGGGAACTGGTCCTCCGGGTGCCCCGTTTTCGTGGAGTGTTGGTCCACGGTGCGGATGAATCGGACCTGAACGTCTGGTTGGATCGAGCGGATGGCCAGACTTCCGTGGGCCTTTTGTTGAGCTCGCTTGACCGGGGGGCGACCTGGGTCACGAACTCGCTTCCTGTCGGTGTCAACCTTCAGTCCGCTCGAGGCATAGCGGGCAACCGCCGGTCGCTGCACCTGCTGTTGGCGAACGGGCAACTGCTTCGTCGTCAAGGACCCAACTGGACGGTTCTCGTCAATGGAAGCCAACCTCCGTTGGTGGATCTCCAGGTTTTGGATGAACAGCACGGATTTGCCGTGACCAGCCAGTCTCTCTGGAAGTGGGATGGAGTGCGCTGGGCGGAAGCTTTGAAGGCTCCTTCCCAGTTTCTGGGGCAGAGACTCCTGGCCTTCGTGAGTGGGCAGCAAAGCCACGTTTTGGTGTTGGGCACGGATGCCGCCAGCGGAGAGACACGCCTCTGGAATGCCTCTGCCCAGCTGTCAGGCGCGCGGGCGGGGACGGTGATTCCGGATCCCCTCGAAACGGTCCTGCCTTTGACCGATCCGGTTGGCGTCTGGGGCGGGAGACTGGATCGTTTGTTTGTGGTCGGGCGCAAGGCAACCGAGGCCGGTGGGATTTTCGAGTTTGACGGGGAAGGCTGGCGCGAGGTGACGGAGTTGGGTGGCTTGGATATTCCGGTTGCGCTGGGTGGCGTCGACCGGGAGGAATTGTGGATACCGCTCCGCAGTGGTCTTATCGCTCGGCGCCAGACGTCCCGACCTCCGGTAGATCCGCAGGTTCGGATCGTGGAGCCGGGCCTCCCTCTGGTGGCCGGCGGGCGTGTGCTGCTTCGCGCGGAGGTGCTGGGCACCGGTCCATTCGACTACCAATGGCAGTTTGAAGGGCGGGATCTGGCTCAGCAGACCAATGAATCCTTGGTCTTGGAATCCCTGAGTCTGACATCCCTTGGAAAGTACCGAGTCAGGGTCACGGCCGGCCTCGCCAGTGTATCGACCGAGACGGTGCTGTCGCAGCTTCAGTTTCCTCCTCGGCTTTTAAGTGCCGCGCTTCAGCTCCAGGGCTATGCGGGGGGAGAGGTGGCCCTGGTGGGGAGCGCTGAGGGGGATGAGCCTTTGAACTATCAATGGTTCAATAGCGCGGGTGCACTTGCGGGGGAGAATCGGCCGACCTTGGTTCTTGAAGGGCTTCAACCTTCCGATGCCGGTGCTTACTGGGTGCAGATATCCAATCGTGTCGGGGTGGTGACGAGCGATCGATGGACGGTAGCTGTGCAGTCTGGCTTCCACCTCCTGGAGCCGCGGGCGTCGCTCCCTAACCAGATCCAGGGAGTCGCCGATGCGCCCTATGTTGCGGAACGGAGTTCTGACCTGTTCACCTGGGTTCCGTGGTATACCAATCAGGCGTTACGATTCGCGGCGCCATTCACGCTAGTGGACCGGGAGACGAAGGAGGCCCCGCGCCAGTTCTATCGGGTGCGGAGTTGGTGAGAGGGTGGTGAGGTGGTGGCGGAAGTGAAACTCTCTTACTCTCTTCCATCCGAGTCATCCGAGAAATCCGTGGTTAAAACCACCGTCTTGGGTTTCTCTGGAACTGCTCTTGGTACTAGTCGGATCGTCGCGTGAGGGTAAGGATGTTGTGTCCGGCATCGCGACGATACTCCACGGAGTCCATGAGCTGCCGGATCATGTGGATGCCGAGGCCGCCGATGGGCCGGTCTTCCAGCGGGACATGGACATCGGGGGTGGGAAGGCTGAGCGGATTGAACTCGCGTCCATCGTCCCGAATCTCAGCCCGGGCCTGTCCGGGGCCGGCGAAGAGCCTCAGTGTGATGGAGTGTTCCGATGAATCGTCGTAAGCGTAGGCGAGGATGTTAGCCAGCCACTCTACCAGCGCCAGGTCGAAGGCATTTCTCGCCGTGGAGGAAAGCTTGGCTTGCTCCGTGAAGGCCTCGATCCATTCCGGCAGCTTCTGGCATTCCGTCGGGTCGTTGCGAAGCCGATATTCCGAGACCAACGTCATGGGTCGTAAGCCGCCGGAGGCGGGCTGACGGTAGCGCAGCGGGGTTGGCGGGCGGTCAGGGTTTGGTGCCCTCGACCATCTTATCGCGGAAACCGGTCATCGCGAGGATCGAATCCACCTCGGGCGAGGGCTCAGTGACCACCAATTGTTTGCCGGCCGTCTTCATTTGGCGCCAGTATTGCAACAGGACACGCAATCCCGCGGAACAAATGAAGCTTGCTTGAGCCAGATTGATCGACAGGCACTTTGCCCCCCCACGAATCGCTTCGATGATCGCGACTTCCAACTCATTGGCCATCGCTCCGTCGACACGTCCGGTGAGAGAGAGCTCCACGCCGTCCCCAGAAGATTTAGTGTGAATGGGCATTGTAAGTACGACAGGGACCATGGCGTGTTCTGGCAGAGGCAGCAACGGTTTTTTGCAGCCATGAAGGTTCCCCTTGTGGTTTTTCGCCGGACCCTCTATCCATGGGAAACAACAGCCCCGGCCGCTTGACACTGACGCCGGAGCCGCTTTTGTAATACTGAAACACCGATGAAATCCAAAGCTCTGACTCTCTTGATTGCCCTGCTGATTGGCGCGCGACCCGAAGCCGCGGTTGCCGCCGAGGGTTACACCAACACCCCGTTCCAGCCCAACGGCAAGTGGCGCGTCCATGATCCGGCTCGTCCGCTTCCCAAGGTCATCACTTCCGGCAAGACCTTTAGTGAACTGGCTGGAGTTCCCTCCGACGCCGTGGTTCTGTTCGACGGGAAGGATTTTTCGAAATGGATGGGCGACAAGGGCGAGGTGAAGTGGAAGCTAGAAGGTGGGTACATGGAGACCACCAAGACCGGGAAGATCCGCACGAAGGACGAGTTCGGTGATTTTCAGCTGCATCTCGAGTGGGCCACCCCGTCGGTGGTGACGGGCAAGGGGCAGGGGCGCGGCAATAACGGAGTGAACATTTTCGGGCGATACGAGATTCAGGTGCTCGATTCCTACAATAACGCCACCTATCCCGACGGCCAAGCCTCCGCCATCTACGGCCAGCAACCTCCCTTGGTCAACGCCTCGCGGCCGCCTGGCGAATGGCAGACGTACGACATCATCTTTGAGACCCCCCGGTGGGACGATAAAAAGCAGCTGATCAAAAAAGCCTACGTCACCGTTCTGCATAACGGGGTGGTGGTGCATCACCGTCACGAACTCTATGGCGGCACGCCGCATCAAGCCCTGGGAAACTATGATAAGCCTCACCCGCCCCAGGGGTATATCGAGCTCTATGAGCACGGAAACCCGGTTCGCTTTCGCAACATTTGGATTCGCCCACTAGGCCAGTACGATCAACCCTGATCGTCCCGACACCTGGGCTTAGCTGACGGCTCACCTTAACCCAAAATGAACATGAATACCCTGTTTGAACGAAATGCTCGACTGGCTCCGCGGTTCCGCGGTGGTCTGGTTGCTCTGGCGGTTGGTTTGGCCTGGTGCGGAGGAAGCAGTTTGGTTCCGGCGGCTGCCTCGGATTGGCCGCAGTGGCGCGGCCCGCTCGCCAACGGGGTTGCCCCGCAGGGGAATCCTCCGGTCAGCTGGAGCGAAACCGAGAACGTGAAGTGGAAGGTCAAGCTGCCGGGGGCTGGGGCGGGAACCCCCATTGTGTGGGGTGGTCAGGTCTTTATTCAAACCGCCATCCCCACGGGCAAGAAGATCGAGCCGCCTGTTGAAGAGAAGAAGGCGGCCCAGCTCATTGTCCCGCAGGCGGTGTTTGGACAGGCACAGCCCGCGCCGGATGCTCCCGCGGTTCCTCCCGAGGGACAGCGTCGCCGGCGCCCGGGAGGAGGTGGCGGCCCCGGAGGCGGCTTCGGCGGACGCGGCGAGAAGCCCACGGAATTCCAGCAATTCGCCCTGCTGGCAGTGGATGCCGCCACTGGAAAGATCCAATGGCAGCAGGTGCTTCGAGAGGAAGTTCCCCATGAAGGTCACCATCGCGATCATGGGTTTGCCTCGCATTCGCCGGTCACCGACGGACAGCTCGTCTTCGCTTGGTTGGGCTCCCGCGGGTTGCACTGCTTTGATTTGAAAGGAAATCTCAAATGGCAGAAGGACTTGGGGAAGCTGAAAACGGCCAATGGGTTCGGCGAGGGAAACTCGCCCGCGATCCATGGCAACACTCTCGTGGTCAATTGGGATCATGAGGGCGAGGACTTTATCGCGGCCTTCGACAAGACGACCGGGAAGGAGCTATGGCGGAATCCTCGCGAAGAGAAGACCACCTGGACAACGCCTCTGATCATCGAGCACCAGGGCCAGGCGCAAGTGATCGTGGCCGCCACCCAGCGGATCCGGAGCTATGATTTATCTACGGGCAAGCAGATTTGGGAATGCGGCGGCATGACGGCCAATGTGATCCCGACGCCGGTCAGCGGGTTTGGGATGGTCTACGCCATCAGCGGATTTCGGGGCAACTCGTTGCTCGCGATTCAGCTGGGGCGCACCGGCGACCTGACTGATTCGGACGCCATTGCCTGGCGGCACGCCAAAAGCACGCCCTATGTGCCGTCGCCTGCTCTGGTCGGCGAGCGCCTGTATTTCTTGTCGGGGAACAATCCCGTACTGTCCTGTTTCCATGCCAAGACGGGCAAGGAGTTGTTCACGGAGCAGCGGTTGGAGGGGCCGTCAGGGTTCTATGCCTCGATCGTTTCCGCCGGCGGACGCGTGTATCTCGCCGGGAGAAACGGAACGACGGTGGTGATCAAGGATGCCGACACATTCGAAGTTCTGGCCACGAACAAGCTCGAGGAAAAGTTCGAGGCCTCTCCGGCCATCGTGGGGAACAACCTGTTCCTCCGCGGCCATGAGTACCTTTATTGCATCGGTGCAAAATAGTAAGGACGGATTAAGCTGCCCGCTGAAGTTCGACCTGGGGCTCGTGTGGTGTGCCTCCCGAGCGAGGGGGTAGTGAATCGATCCGGGCTACCTCGGTAGCTTGGGGGTGTTTGCTTTCACCGCCCACCAGCTTCATGAGATTAACCACGGTTTCCTCCAGCACGACTGCCTGATGATTGAGCGATTCCACGAGGCTCGCGGTTTGGTGAGCTGCCGCGGCATTGTGTTGTGTCATTTGGTCGATCTCTGAAACGGCGCGAGTGACCTGTTGGATCCCAGTCGATTGTTCATCGGACGCTTGTGCGATCTGACTCACATGCTCGTCCACTTTTCTGGCTTGGTCCAGGATCGATGCCAGGTTGCGTTCGACATGGCCGAAGTGGACTTGCACCTCATTTAAATCGTTGGCTACTTTTTCGCTGACCTGCAAGCCGGTGCTGCTCTGGGAGATGGCTGCTGCGATGCGGTTAGCCGTTTCCTTTGCGGCGGTGGCGCTCCGCTGGGCAAGATTCCGAACCTCGTCGGCGACCACGGCAAACCCCAGGCCGGCCTCGCCGGCCCGGGCGGCTTCAACGGCCGCGTTTAGGGCCAGGATATTCGTTTGAAAGGCGATCTCATCGATGTTCTTGATGATTTTGGCGATCTCATCACTCGCGGATTTGACCCCTCCCATGGCCTGCTTGAGCTCGGTGCTTGAAGTAGACAGTCTGCGGGTCACGGCGGCGGCGGTTTCGACGACTTCGCCGCCGGACTCCGCGACTTCCCGCGCCTGCTTGGCGAGAGACGCTGCTGATTTGGCGCTCTCACCATTCCGTCGAACCATGCTCGAAATTTCCTCCAGAGCCGCGCTGGCCTCCTCGAGCGAGGCTGCCTGCTTCTCAGCGTTCCCGGCGAGCGAGCGACTCGCGCCACTCAGTTCATGGACGGATCCCAAGGTTTCCTTTGAGGAGTGAGACAGGGTATCGGCAATCCGCTGGAAGGGGACCGGTAGGGTTCTGACCACGAACACCGGGAGTAAGATGAGCAGCAGCAGCGCCACGATTCCTGCCACGGCCAGCGAATGTTGAAAGCGGGTGACGCTCTGATGGGCCTGGTCGCTGACGGCTCGTGTTTCGGCCGCCAAGGTGTCGCTCACCTTTTCCATATGGACTTCAAGATCCTTGAAGGCTGTGTAGAAAGAAGGCAGAAGCTCCTCCGCGGCCTTAAGGTTGTCGTCCGCCTTCTTGAGCAAGGTTGCTGCACTCGAGGTGTACTGCGCCATGGGAGCGCTCACTTCCTTCAAACTGGCGCTCGCTGTGGGTGAGAGCGGTCGTTGTAGATTCTGTTCGAGCTTCTCTACAAAATTTTTCGAATGCTCCTCAAAATCCGCTTTGATCTCACTCGGAACTTTTCCATCGCCGGTGGCGGCCCCACGCAGTGCGGCGAGCATGTCTCCGCGGATCGCGTCGTGCATCATGTCGCACTCCTGATGGTTCTGCAGAGCTTCGGTATGCAGGTTGGCCTTGGCAATGAGATGCTCCAGTTTCACAAACTGGAAATACGCGACTGTGCCGCCCAGAAGGTTCAAGACCAAGACCGGTGCTAGCACTAATAAGATTTTTCCCCGCAGGGAGAGATTCTTCGTCATAGGAGTGGTCCGCTGCCCGTGAAGGCAGGATCAGTTCACTCTATGAATCGGCTCGGTTCTCAAAAAATGAACGATGAAACTTCATCATCGCACGGACGTCCGCCGTCGGGGTCAGTCGATGCGGGCGAAGGGATTGGCGGGCTTGCGAGGGGGGCGTGCTGCCGGGGAGGATTTACTGGCCGAATTGTCCTCTTCGGGAGCCCCGGAGGACGGCGGCGGGCCGAATGGGTTCTTGGTTTGGGCCGTGCGGATGGCCCGAGGGGGGAGATGACACGTGGCGAGCAGGGAATACACGATCGGCACCAGAAAGTGGATCACAAACAGGAGGGCAAACTGCACGCCGCCCATCACATCGGCTTCCAGGGCGACCAGGCCCATCACCATCAGCGCTGCTCCGGGGATCAGGGCGGCAGCGGTGAGTTTCCAGGCGGCGCCGAGGTTGAGTTCGCGATCGGTGAAGTAGGCCAGGATTCTGGGCAGTAGACAGTGCACCGTGGCGAGCAGCCACCAGGACACGACGAGGGTCGTGAAGCTGCCCAGGAGCAGAGCCCCATACAGCATGCCTTCCCAAGCCTCCCAGGCGGCCAGCATCTCCAATCGGTTGAAAGGGAGGTGCCAGAGCGGTGGATAGGGGATCCGGGCGGTACCTAACGTTGAGATCAGTCGGACCTCGGAGCGCGTGAAAATGAGGTCCAGATCTCGGGAGGCGTTTCGATGAGCGGTGGTGGTGGGGTCAACATCGACAGCAAGCCAGGTGCTCGTTGCGAGTGGATGTTTGAAAAGCGTGTTTTCCGGGAAGCGTAATTCGCCCAGGGTGAGCAGGCCTTGGTCGGGTAGATTTTGGAGAGCCTGCCGAATGGTTGGGAAGACCGAGGCGACCAGGATCCAGGCGATCGCCAGCGTGCAGAGCGTTCCGCTGATGGCTTGCAGCACCACGACTCGCTTCAGCGGTGACCCCGCGTAGGCCGCCACCCCGTTCGGAGTGAGCGGCACCCAGCCTTTGCATGAAGCGATGGGAAGGGCGGGCGCCGGATCCGCGCCAGGCTGTGGGTTCTGCCGGCCGGTGCCCATCATGTCCCCTTATTGAGGCGGCGCGGTCGGCGCTGCCGGGGCCCCCGGCGGGCGTTGCTGCTGCTGCGGAATGAGCACCGGGAGCGGGTAACGCAGCTTCAGGACTTCATCAACCAGCACCTCGATGAAATACACCCCCGTTGTCTTGAACTCGACTTCGCGCAGGATGTTGACGTTCGTAGCCGAGGCATGAGCGTGTTGCAGCGCGAACTTCAGGTCGCTCTTCGCCACCACCGTGGTGGAATCCGGTGCGATCACCCGCACGGTGTCCGTGAATTGGCCCACCCCTGCACACCACCGATTGAAAACCAGGATCTGGCTGGCGGCGATCGGGACCTGCGGGACGGGAATTACCTGCATGATGCCGATGAGGATGAGGTTGCCGTTGGCTTCCTGCCGAACATCTTGGCAGACCAATGAGCTTTGAAGATCAGGGAGAATACGATTGGGTTGCATGAGTAGTTAACAGCGAGTCTCGGACATTTTCTCAGTGGAGTCAGGTCATTTCTGCCGCTCTTACCGTATTGCGCATCAGCATGGCTATGGTCATGGGCCCAACTCCACCTGGATTCGGGGTGATTAATCCGGCAATGGGTTGGATGGCTGCAAAGTCCACGTCGCCCACCAGTCGTGTGCCGTCCTTGGTCCCTGGCGCAGGAATTCGGTTCACTCCCACGTCGATCACGACGGCTCCTGGCTTCACCATATCTGCTTTCAGGAACTCCGCGACACCCATCGCGGCTATGACCACATCGGCACGACGGCAATGTTCTGAAACATTCCGCGTTCGAGAGTGACAGAGGGTCACCGTGGCGTTGGCATGCTTGGACTTTTGGCAGAGAATCGCGGCCATGGGCTTCCCGACGATGTCGCCCCGGCCCAGGATGACCACCTCCGCGCCGTCCGTTTTGACACCTTTGCGGATTAACATCTCCTGAATGCCTCCGGGAGTGCAGGGGACAAATCCCGTGGGGTCTCCGAGCATTAGTTTTCCCACGTTCTCCGGATGGAAGCCGTCCACATCCTTCTGTGGACTCACGGACGCGAAGACGCGGGAGGCTTGGATATGGGAGGGGAGGGGGGCTTGAACCAGAATTCCATGGCACCCAGGATCATCGTTCAATCGGGAGATGAGCTCGAGTAGCTCTGATTCCGTGGTGTGGTCGGGCAGGACGCGCGTGGTTGACTGGATGCCCAAACGCTGCGCGGTTTTCTCCTTCATGCCGACGTACACGCGGGAGGCCGGATCCTCGCCTACTCGAATGAAGGTCAAACCGGGGACAACCCCCTTCGATTGGAGCGCTGCTATCCGCTGGGCGGTTTCCTGATGGATTGCTTCGGCAAGTGCCCGCCCATCGATCAAATTGCCGGGGACCGTCATGGGTCGGTTTGCAAGGTCTCCACGCGGATGACCGGCACATTGGGCCAGCGTTCATCCAAGGCTTCCTCGCCTGTTACAGTGACCACTCGGCCGCGGTAAGAGTTGAGATTCATGTTCGTGCTGGTCGAATAAAGATAGTTCATCACCCGACCGTTGTGGATGTTTTCCAGCACCAGGGCGGTCGGAGCTTGGATGTTGTAGTTTCGGCGAACCAGACCCTCGCGAGTGACGATGCGCTTGACGTAGGTCTCCTCGCGTTGCGGACGAAAATCAATCTCGCCCGGTTCGCGGGTGAGGATCGGGGAGGGTTTGGTTTCCGATGGGGCTGGCACCGGGACGATTGGAGCCGGTGTGGACGTCGGGGCTGGGACAGGGGGCGGGGAGATTCCGGCTAGAGTTGCCGGCGTCGGGGTCGGTCGCGGCGGCTGCGGCGGCGGCAAGGTGAAGGTCGGGATCGTGGCCGGTTTGGGCTGGGTGACCACGATGTCGCGCTGAAGGTCCGTGGTGGTGGTGGCCGGTAGCGGCGGCGGCATCGGGCGTGGAGCAGTCGACGTCAAGGGGCGCAGGCCCGTTATCGGTGCGCTCGGGTTGGCCGCCAAGGAGAGTGTCTCTGGCTGCGTGGCTTTGCTGTGGAGCAGGTTAGCCGCTACGAACGCGACGCAGCTATCGGGTGCCTCGACTTTGATCCAGTCGCCTTTGGCATCGAGCTTTTTGAGGCTGGCCCCTTTTTCGAGGTGGCCGACCACACTATGATTCTCTCCGGGGCCGGTGCGCAGGTTGAGCTTGGCGACCTTGACCTGCATGGAGGCCTTATCGACGAAGTCAGCATAAACCCACACGGGCGCGCCAGCTGGCCAGGCGATCTTCGCCCAGCGCGTGGGTTCGCCTGGGCTTGCTTTCTTGATCGTGACCTCTTCGATGACCTTGACGACATCGTTGCGGCTGAGGCGGGAGACCACCTCGCTATCGATGTCCGCTTGAGCACGCACATTGACGTGTTCTTGGGTCACCTCGGCCGGACCCGCCTGCAGCGCGGCGGCCGTGCTCGCCTTGGCAACCGCTGCGGCCGGGGGCGACTTTTTCGCAGGGGTTTTCGCCGGGGCCGTGGTGGATGCCGCATTGGCCGCGAACTCCGCGGCCGAACCGGCGACATAAAACGCCAGGGAAAGAGTTAACCAGCAATTGGTTTTCATGTGCGCGCAAGTAGAGATTTTATCTCGGTTTCTGTCAACGTTCGCCATTTACCTGAGGGGAGCTCGGCTAACTTGATCGGGCCGATCTTGGTTCGGACCAGCCGTGCGACCTCAAGCCCACAGCCTGCAAACAACCGACGTACCTCTCGGTTCTTTCCCTCAGTTAATTCGACCTGGACGAGGCTATGACGTTCGTTGGTCATGAGCAGTTTGGCTGCCGAAGCCTTCAAGGTCTCGCCCTCGGATTCCACGCCGGTGGTGATTTTACGGATCACGGATCGATCCACTTTACCCTCGATAATGGCCTCGTAGATCTTCTTCACTCCGTAGCGAGGATGCGTCAGGCGAAGCGCGAAATCACCATCGTTGGTCAGGAAGAGGAGCCCCTCAGACTCATAATCTAGGCGGCCGACCGGATAGACCTTCGACCATTCCGTCGGGAGCAGGTCAATCACGGTTCGCCGATTCAGTGGATCGGTGCGGGTGCACAGGTACCTCAACGGTTTGTTGAGAGCGATATACACCTTTCGCTTCACCTTGACGAAACTGCCGTCCACATCCACTCGATCCTCGTTCGGGTGGACTTTTTTGCCTAGTTCTTGGACGATTTGTCCGTTCACACGGACCCGTCCTTCCAAAATGAGTTTTTCTGCGGCCCTGCGAGAGGCAACACCGCACTCGGCTAAAAATTTTTGTAAGCGGATCAAAAAAGAAAAGAACCTCAGTCCAACCTCAAGGAGGCGACCGAGGCTCTATAAATAGATTGTTAGGGGGCTACCGGAAGGGTCACTGAAGGGTACCCGAAGCGGTGGCCGACGAACGAATGCCCAACCTGAGGGCACCGGAGGGCCTTAGGCGTCCGGCTTGGTCTTCCGCAAACCCGTGACGCGGTCGCCGGCCTTCCATTGGCCCCGTTTCTTGAGGATTTCGACGCGTTCAAAGCGCTTCATGACGTTTCGTTTTCCGCCCGAAGTGGCCGCTGCGCGCAAACTAGGATGCTGTGACATAAATTCTGTAAACTCTGCGAGTTAAATTTCCCCGCCCAAAAAGCGGTCGGAGGTTCTAACACAGACCCGGAGCAGTTGCCAACGGTTTTTTACCCCCTCGTTCTTGGAATTGGCCTCCGCCTTGCTTCCCTACCTCCCTAGAAGTGTGAAAAGCTTGAACGAATGTACCTTGAGCCGGAGGAGATGGAGTCATCTCTGGTTACTGGCTCATCGCCCTCGCCATGCGCATCAACCCCCTAAATCTACTAACCCTCTCCTTACATGGGACTGCCCCTGATCAAGATTTCTGCTGAAGAAGAGGCCCAGTTGACTCAAACAATCGAGATGTTTGAGGTAATCACCCAGGGGCAACCCCAGGATTACCAGTCACTTGAGATTCTCAAGGAGGCTTACGTCAAGTTGGGTCGGGAGGACGAGCTGATTCGGACCTCAAAGCGAGTGGCTGAGGCCTACGTCATGATGGGACAGCTATCCTCCGCCATCCTGGAGTATGAGAGTCTGCTCCAGCACAAACCCGACGACCCCGAGGTGCAAAGCGCTCTGCGGGACATCGAGAGCAAGGCGCGCGAGTTCAGTGCCACCCCCACGTCGGACGACACGACCATCGAGGTCGCGCCGCCTGGACGACGGGTCGCCACTTGCATCGACGATGGGTCCAAGGGGATGAAGAAGGTCTTTGTGGATGGGAAACTGATTTCCGAACACGACTTCTCGAATTGCTGGATCGCACCCGACTATGATCCCCCAGCCGGGAGTATCGCGGTGCCTTTCATTCAGGCCTTGGCGGATCGCAGCGTCCTGCCGGTCGAGCGATCGATCAAGGTGCTCATGGACAAGACCCGACTGGGCTATCTGCCGCTCTCGCGTTACGACTCCGACGTGGAAGTTGCTCGTAAGTTTGATCCCGATCTGTGCCGCCGGTGGTGCCTATTTCCGTTTGATCGGATGAGCAAGACCATTCTGGTTGCGACCGCCAACCCGTTCAACAAACAGGCGGTCCTCGAATTGGAACAGACGCAGGTGGCGACTCGATTCCAATTTTATCTGGCGAACCCGGCCGACCTGACCAAAGCGATTCGAACCTCCTTCCGCTGATCTCATGCCCCCCGTCAAATCATTTGGAGAGCGCATAGCCGATGCCCTGATGGCCGACGGCCTCATCCACCCCAAACAGGTGGAGGAGTTGCTGGAGCTTCAGAAGCAGAAGGGCACCCGCCTCATCAAGCTCATCGCGGAAAAGGGATTGGTGAGCGATCAGGACATGACCGTGTCCATGGGCCGGGTCCTCAACGTTCCCCCCATCAATCTTTCCCGCCTCGCCATCCCCGGCGATGTCGCCGAGATCGTGCCGCGCGACATGGCGCACAATCACAAGGTGATTCCGCTCGCGCGCCTGGAAAACAAGCTGCTGCTGGCGATGGCTGATCCGCTGAACGTTCTCGCCATCGACGACGTCCGGCGCATCACCAAGATGGAAGTCTCCCCCATGATCGCCTCGGAGAAGGCGATCATGGACAAGCTGGCTCAGGTGGATTCCGCCCAGTCCGGGTCCATGGAAGACATCATCCAGGACGTCCAAAAGCAGGCTGAGATGGAGGCCGAGGCGGAGAGCCTGGAAACAGTCAAGGAAGCCCTCGACGACTCGTCCAACATCGACAAGCTCGCCGCCGCCGGTGAGGAGGCTCCCGTCATCAAGCTTGCCAACTTGATTTTGGTTCAGGCCATCAAGGAGCGAGCGAGCGATATTCACATCGAACCCTTTGAGAAGATGGTTCGGCTGAGGTATCGCGTGGATGGTGCGCTGGTCGACCGGACTTCGCCCCCGAAGAACATGCAGGTGGCGCTGATGTCCCGGTTGAAGATCATGGCCAGCCTCGACATCGCCGAGCGACGGCTGCCGCAGGACGGTCGTATGCGCGTCAAGGTGCTGGGCAAGGACTTCGATCTGCGTGTCTCCTTTTTGCCTACCGTGCACGGCGAAAAATGCGTTCTGCGCGTTTTGGACAAGAGCAATCTTTCCGGTAGCTTGGAAAAAATCGGGATGGATCCCGACACCTTCAAGCGCTTTAAGGCGGCGGTTGACGCTCCCCACGGCCTCATTCTCGTGACCGGCCCAACCGGCTCTGGAAAGACCACGACGCTGTACTCGGCGCTCAATGAGCTGAATCGCCCGGAATACAACATCATCACGGTGGAGGATCCGGTTGAATTTCAGATCGCGGGTATCAACCAGGTTCCGACTAAGAAGGAGATCGGACTTACCTTCGCCAGCGCTTTGAGGTCTATTCTGCGTCAGGATCCCGACATCGTCATGATCGGTGAGATTCGGGACACGGAGACGGCGGAGATCGCGGTTGAGGCTTCGCTGACCGGCCATCAGGTGCTGAGCACCCTGCATTGCAATGACGCGCCTGGCGCCATCGCCCGTCTCGACGACATGGGCATCCAGCCCTTTCTGATCTCGTCGGCTGTCATCTTGTCCTGCGCACAGCGCCTCATGCGCCGGATCTGCCTTAACTGCAAAGAGCCGGTTCAATATCCTGATAAAATGTACGAGGATTTGGACATTCCCACGGACTTTTATCAGGGGGTGACTCTGTATCGTGGGCGTGGCTGCGAACGTTGCGGTAACACGGGCTACGCTGGTCGGCTCGCGATCATCGAGGTCATGACCGTGAGCGATGAAATCCGCAAGCTCGTCATCGAACGTGCGAGCGCCATGGAGGTGGGAAAACTCGCCGTGGCGCAGGGCATGAAGACCCTTCGGGTGGCGGCCCTGGACAAGGTTCGGCAGGGCTTGACGACACTGGAGCAGACCCTGGTTGTCACCGCCGCACACTGATGTGAAATCGGGACGGAAACTCTGACGGTTTCTGCGCTGCATGGACACCCTGACCCATGTCCACGCCTGGACTAAAGTGGCTCTTCAAACGACTCTGGGACCGCTCCTGTCGGTAACCATGGAGGAGGCACCGGTCAGCGGGACGTCATCGTCCGACAAGATTGTCACCGGTGTGGGTTTCGTCGGGAGTGTCATGGGTGTGGTCAACTTCGAGCTTCCCGGCTCGGTTGCTGAACAGATCACCCGCAAACTCCTGTGCCTCTCGCCAGAGGAACCGGCCGACCTTCAGGTCATCAAGGATGCCCTCGGGGAGATCGCCAACATGGTGGTCGGACAGGTTAAAACCCGGCTCTGCGAGGCTGGAAAGAACTGTGTTCTCGCGCTTCCCACCGTCGTTCCAGGCGAGCTTCGGCGCATGCCGGAATCCCCGCTGATCCTCCAGGATACCTTCGGACTCAAGATGGGTGATTCCTCGATGCGGGCTCAAATCCTGATCCGGGTGGTATAACCGCCCTGCGTTCGGAAGGGGGCGGGTAGAGCACACTCGGCCTGGAGCGCAAGGCCTGCCATGAAATGATTTCCCCTGCGGAACGGTGGATTTGTCCTGCCCTCGTTGCTATATTTAATCCGTGAAACTTTACGACCATCCGACGTTCACCATGGCCTGTCGCCAGTTCGACCTGGTGGCGGATCATCTGGAGATTCCGGAGGTGCAGCGGGATCGGGTGAAGCTGCCGAAGCGCTCGATGACCGTCGCATTGCCGATTCAGCTCGATAACGGTTCGGTGAAGGTATTCACCGGCTATCGAGTTCAGCATCACTTGACGTTGGGCCCCACGAAGGGCGGTCTGCGCTATCACCCCGATGTCGAAATCGGCGAGGTGGCAGCCCTGGCCATGTGGATGAGTTGGAAGTGTGCCCTCACGGGCTTGCCCTACGGGGGCGCCAAGGGAGGCATCACGTGTAATCCTCACCAGATGTCGATCCGGGAGCTGGAGCGGCTTACCCGCCGATTTACTCAAGAGATGATCCCTTTCATTGGCCCGCAGGTGGACATCATGGCACCTGATGTGGGCACCAACGAGCAGACAATGGCCTGGATGATGGACACCTACTCGGTGCACATGGGCCATGCGGTTCCCAGCATTGTCACCGGCAAACCGGTGGGCATCGGCGGATCGGTGGGACGCCGCGAGGCGACGGGGCGGGGGGTGGCTTACCTGATCAATCGCGCCATGGATGTGGTGGGTATTCAAGCGTCCCAAGCCACCGCAGCGATCCAGGGCTATGGCAACGTGGGTTCCATCGCGGCCCTCTCCCTAGCTCGTTATGGAGTTAAAATCGTGGCGATCAGCGATGTGCGCGGGGGTGTTTACAATGCCGGCGGCCTCAATATTTTTGACTTGGACAAGCATGTCGCTGAGCACGGAACCGTATCCGGGTTTCCGGAGTCGGAGCCAATCAGCAATGCAGAGCTTTTGCTCCTGCCTTGTGACATCCTCGTCCCCGCGGCTTTGGAGCGACAGATCACCGGCGAGAACATCGGACGCATCCGGTGCCGAATTCTGGCTGAGGCGGCGAACGGTCCCACCACACCCGACGCCGATCTGGTGCTCGACCAGCGACCGGAGATCTTTGTCATCCCCGACATCCTCTGCAACGCCGGCGGAGTGGTGGTCTCCTACTTCGAGTGGGTGCAGGATCTCCAGAGTTTCTTTTGGAACGAGAGCGAGGTCACCGACAAGCTGTTTCGCATCCTGGAAGGAGCGTTCACCCAGACGCTGGCGATGTCGCGCAAGCAAAAGATCCCCATGCGGTTGGCCGCGCTGAGCATCGGGGTGAAGCGCGTGCTCGACGCGAAGAAGCTGCGCGGCCTTTTTCCGTGAAGTCTGACAGGCTCTCCATGAGCCCTTTCCTCTCCGCGCTCTCCGCGCCTCCGCGAGAGATTCCGGCAGTCCTTCCGAGTTAGGGGAGGGATTTTTTCTCGCGGAGGCGCGGAGAACGCGGAGGAGCACTCAATCAGTGAGAACCGAAGGATCAAAGCCAGCTCCCCTCCATGAGAAGAGCAGCAGCGTCAGTGGGCCCGGCTCTGGCAAGTCCCTGTTCACATCCGTGATCCGTGGGCAATATATCCCCATGCCGGAAACTCATTTCCGACCCCTTTGAATATCAGAGGTCGTCTGTCTTTGCACACTCCGACTCTTCCACTCGGTAGGCTTCAGCCAGCAGTGTGATCGGATGCGCGACCCGCATCTCCATTCCCTGAGCCCGAACGCCGTTCTGCACTTGTAACAGGCATCCCGGATTTCCAGTGGCTACGACTTGCGCTTGGGTGTTCTTCAGATGACCCACTTTCCGGTTCAACAGATTCTGCGCCATCTCCGGCTGGATGAGGTTGTAAATGCCTGCGCTGCCGCAGCACCAGGTGCTCTCCGTTAGCTCCACCAGTGTGAGGCCCGGGATCGCCCGTAGGAGTTGACGCGGCTGCGCGGTGATCTTCTGTCCGTGGCAGAGGTGGCAAGCTTCGTGATAGGTCACCCGCACCGGCGTTGGGTTGGTGATCTTGGGGGCGCGGATGCCGATCTGGGCCAGCCATTCGTGAATATCCTTCACCTTCTGGTCCCACAACACGGCGCGTGAAGCGTAGCGAGAATCGCCCTCCAGCAACTTGTGGTAGTGCTTGAGATGCGACCCGCATCCGGCGGCGTTGGTAATGATCGCGTCGAATCGTTCTGGAGGCAGCAAGTCGATCTGGCGACGGGCCAGATCCTGGGCCAGGCCCCATTCGCCGTTGTGCGCGTGGAGGGATCCGCAGCAGACCTGCTCGGGCGGCGTGATGACTTCACAGCCATTTCGCGTGAGAACCTCGGCGGTGTCGCGGTTGACGTCGCTGAACATCAAGTCCTGAGCGCACCCGGTCAGAAGTGCGACCCGGAACCGCTGCTGGGTGCGGGCGGGGCTGACCGCCGGAATCAGGTCGGCGGAGACGTGGTCCAGGACAGTGGGGGTCATGGCTTCCAACTCGCGCAGCCTTTGCGGAAAGAGGCGCAGCACGCCGCTCCAGCGGATCAGCCTCTGGAGGCCCAGCTGCTGATACAGCCGCAAACCTGCGCCGACCAGTTGCAGGCGACTCAGGTCCTCGAAAAGCCATTTGAGCACCACCCGGCGCAGGAGTGAGCGTTTCGGGGAGTTGAGAACGCCGCTGGCTTCTGCCTCCGCACGGGCTCGCTCGAAGAGCTCGGCATAGTTGACCCCGGCTGGGCAGGCGGTCATGCAGGCCAGGCAGCCTAGACAGAAATACATTTCCTCGGCGAAGGTGCGCGTGGGCTCGAGTCGATCATCGGCGATCGCTCGCATCAAGGCGATGCGTCCGCGCGGGCTGTTGCGCTCCAGTTTCGTGACATCATACGTGGGGCAGGTGGGCAGGCACATGCCGCAGTGCATGCATTGCTGAACCACGGAGTAATCCAACCCCTTGAGAAAGGAGGTGCCCGCTGGGATGGTGGTGCCGTGGGATGGCTTACTCATGCGGAGGCGAGTCGGCGGAGTCTTGGGATTCTGGAAGTCCTGTGGAACCCGTCGGGGGCTCGTTGCGATTCAGCATGCGAGCGAGACGAAAAACGATCACCCCAATCCCGCCAACGACAACCAGCGCCAGGGTGGTCCCTTGCATCACCTGGAGGAATGCGGCGCGCCGGATGTCCTTGATCGCGTAAAAGTAGCTCACAAACATTCCGGAGAACAGCAGGAGGCCCCCGATGATGAGGGCGATAAACTTGCGTCGGCCGGCATCGGAACCATCTTTGACAGCCGCTCCCATGGCGAAGTCCGTGACCAGCTTCCAGAGGAACAGGGCCAGCCCGGCGCTGAGGACCGCCATGAGGATGGTCCCCAAGCTGAACTCCAGCTGGAGCGACGGGTTTACCTGTTTTAACGAATAGAGAAATCCTCCCATGACTCCGCAGGCAAAGGCGCTCGAGAATTTGGCGACCTGCAGAAACGAGAGGCCGGAACTGGACTCGGAGGGGGTGTCAGCCATGGCTTCAAAAGGTTAGTCGAACATCTTTCCCGGATTGAGGATGCCGCGAGGATCCAGCACTTTCCGGAGTTCGCGCATGACGCGCATCTGAGCATCGCCGGCAAATTTCGGGAGGAAATGCTTCTTCGCCAACCCGACGCCGTGCTCGCCGGTAATCGTGCCTCCCAGCCGGATCGCCTCTTCAAAAATCTCGGTGAACGCCAGCTCTACTCGATGCATTTCCTCGTGGTTGCGCTCATCGGTCAGGAAGGTGGGATGCAGATTGCCATCGCCCATGTGCCCGAAGGTCCCGATGCGCAGTCGATGCTTCTCTGCGACTTTCGCGACGAACCGAATCATTCGAGCCAGCTCGCTCCGTGGTACCGTGGCATCCTCGAGGATGGTGGTCGGTGCCAGCCGGGCCAGTGCGCTGAAGGCGCTGCGTCGGGCGGTGGCGAGCTGGTTGGCCTCATGATCGTCCTTCGCGACCCTCACCTCGAGGCATCCGTTCTGGCGAGCGATTCGCTCCATCTGGGCTGCCTCGTCGGCGACGACCGCGGGATGTCCATCGCTCTCCATCAGCAACAAGGCCTCGCAATCCAAGGGAAGGCCCACCTTGGCGAAGTCCTCCACGCAATGGATGGTGGTGCGATCCAGGAACTCCAGAGTGCAGGGGATGATCTGCGCGGCAATGATGTCGCTGACCGTCTGGGCCGCCTGATCCATGGCGCTGAAGGTGGCGACCATGGTTCGTTTGCTGGCGGGCTTGGGGATCAGCTTGAGCAGCACTTTGGTGATGATGCCCAGCGTTCCCTCGCTTCCCACAAACAAATCGCGCAGGCTGTAGCCGGCCACGTCTTTGACGCATTTGTTGCCGGTCCAAAGCAGCTCTCCGTCGGGCAGAACGACTTCGAGTCCCATCACGTAGTTGCGGGTCACGCCGTACTTCAAGCCACGCAGGCCACCGGAATTCTCGGCCACGTTGCCGCCGATGGTGGAAATTTTCATGGAGCCCGGGTCGGGGGGATAGAACAGCCCAGCTTTGGCTGCCGCTTCGGCGATCGTGACCGTGGTGACGCCGGGTTCCGTTAGGAGGGTAAGGTTCGCCCGATCGACCTCGAGAATTTGGTCCATCTTTACCGTGCATAGGACCACGCCATTGGCGGATGGAACGCTGCCTCCGCTGAGTCCGGTGCCCGAACCGCGGGTGACCAAAGGACGCCCGGTTTCATTGCAGAACCGCACAATCGCTTGGATTTGCTCCACTGTGCGGGCGAAGACCACCACCTCGGGAAGTTGCTGGAGCGCCGCCGTTCCGTCGAAGGCGTAGGTGAGCAGGTCCTCGTGGCTGCGAAGTACACTCTCGCTGCCAACGATCGACTGCAACGTGTCCGTCCAATGTGCCGGTGAACCCATACAAGTTTAAAGACCGAGCATGGGCTGCTCTCTTCGTCAGGTCAAGGGGGGGGCATATGGAGTGCGGCAGCCCTCTGCCGCTTTGGTCCCCCAGCGGAGCTGGCACCCCCTCCGAGGGGCGGAAAGCTGTAGAGGGCTGCCGGACTATGGGCTATAAACCGCATCGGACCGCTTCGTCATCAACTCCCTAGCGCCACGACCCTTTCCAGAGTCATTGGCGAGCACGAGTGCCCTATGGACTGCGGTGGCACGACCTAAGCATTACCCACAAGTTCTTCGACCAAATGTTAGAATCCCAAAGGGATTCCGCCTCAAAGCCCAGGGTTGGCGCGACGCAGGAGCGCCTACCCTGGGTTAGTCGTTGTTTTCTCACAAC
>JAEUHE010000050.1 GCA_016793885.1 Verrucomicrobiales bacterium | reverse complement strand
CTGGTTGGACTGGCATTCACCAGCGTGGCGACGGCACTCGGCCAGGAGAGTTGTGTGCGCGGCGGCTGCGCTTTGTTGCTTGCGAGCGTCACGGTCTTCATCGTGAACATGGGGACCGTTCTCTCGCACTTGGTCCGACCGCGCTTGATGCCGCTCGATTTCAAAACGACTCAGCCAACAAGCACCCAACCCCCGTCATGATTGACGAAACCACCCTCCGAGAAGCCCTGCGTCTGGTCGTCGACCCGGAGATAGACTGCAACATCGTTGATCTAGGTCTTATCTACGGAATCGCGATCGATGGCACCAGAGTCACTGTGACGATGACACTGACCACGCCCGGATGTCCGATGCACGAAAGTATCGCCTGGGGCGTGAAGTGCGCATTGCTCAATCTCGAAGGAGTCGAGGACGTGGAGGTCAATGTCGTGTGGGATCCGGCGTGGACCCCCGCCCGCATGAGCGACTACGGACGCATCCGGACCGGAATATGTTAACCCACAGTCGTTTGGGAACTCTCCGCAGTTCGGAGCGGAGGCTGATAGACACATAACGGTTCCTCGCCAAGGTAATCTCCCGTCATCGCATAGGACCGGGCGCGCGAACCGCCGCAAATCGTTTTGAATTCGCAGCGTCCGCACTTGCCCTTCAGCAAACTGGGGTTGCGCAGCTCGCGGAAGAGCGGGCTGTTCCGGTAAACGTCGAGCAATTCGTCCTTGCGCACGTTGCCAGCGGTCAACGGGAGAAAACCGCTGGGTTGGATGTTCCCGATGTGCGAGACGAAGACGAAGCCCTTGCCGTCGTTGATGCCGAGCGGCGCGCGCGCTCCAGAAGGTTTCGCGCCGTGTGCTTGTTGCAAGACCACGCGGCGGTAGTGCTGGCCTTCGGTGGTCTTGATGTCGTAGGGCGCAGTGCGGGACAGACGAGCCAGCCGTTCGAACAATTCTTCCATCTGCGGTCCTGTCAACAGATCGTCCACCTTGCCCCGCCCGGTTGGAACCAGTTGAAAGACGCTCCAGAGTGCGGGACGAATCTCATCGAGCAGGCGGACAAACGAGTCGAACTCCCAAAGGTTCTGGCGGGTAAAAGTGGTGTTGATCTGAATCGGAATGCCAGCCAGCGCGGCGTTGGCGATGGCTTCCATGGTCCAGTTCCAGGTGCCTGCGACGCCGCGAAAACGGTCGTGCGTTTCGCAGCTTGCGCCGTCGAGACTGAGCGAGATGCGTTCGACTCCCGCCTCCTTGAACGCGTTGAGGTCCGCCTCCGCAAACTCCGGCGTCGCACTGGGACTCAAGCTCACGCGCAGCCCTCGATCGGTCGCGTGACGGATGAGAGTTTGGAGATCGGGTCGGCGAATGGGATCGCCGCCTGTCAGCACGAAGAGTTTCGGTTGGCAGCGTGCCACCTGCTCGAGGAACCGGAACGCCTCTTGTGTGTTCAGTTCCAGTGGATGCTGGGTCAGGTTCGCTTCGGCTCGGCAATGGCGGCAGGCGAGGCTGCACGCACGCGTCACCTCCCAGATCACGATGAACGGCCGGTCGTCAAAATCGAACTTCATGGACGGAGGTTGCCCGTCTTGCCCTGTCCGCGCTTTGACCTGCATCAATCTCAATCCTGGTGGCGAAATCATGACAAACATGACCTCGGTCAAAGACGGCGGAGGCATTTCTGCCGAAGATATCCGTAAGCATGGAACCGTGCCCGCCATGCGGCGGAAGACGGGCCGGACCAAAAAACCGACAACCCATCATGAAAAAGAAAACGCAAACCATCCGAATCGCTGTCACGCTCTGCGCGATGTGGATCGCCGGAGCGGCACTGGCCGCTGAATCGGAAGTGAAGAAAACCGGTCCCAAAGCGGTTGATCCCACGATTCAGGGCGAGGAAAACGCTGTTCTGACTCAGCCTCCCTTCGTACCCCCACCCATCAAGCGCTCGCACGCCACCAAGATCATCGTGCGGCTCGAGGTGAAGGAAGTCGTGAAGAAGATGGCCGACGGAGTGGAGTATTTGTTCTGGACCTTCGGTGGCGATGTACCGGGAAGTTTCATCCGCATCCGTGAAGGCGATTTGGTGGAGTTCCACCTGGCCAATCATCCTTCAAGTAAAATGCCGCACAACATCGACCTGCACGCGGTCACCGGGCCGGGCGGCGGCGCAGCTTCGTCGTTCACAGCGCCGGGCCACGAATCGCAATTCACCTTCAAGGCGATCAATCCCGGCCTATATGTTTACCATTGTGCCACTGCGCCCGTCGGCATGCATGTCGCCAATGGCATGTATGGACTCATCCTCGTGGAGCCGAAGGACGGGATGCCCAAGGTGGACAAGGAGTATTACGTGATGCAGGGCGATTTTTACACGGCGGGCAAGTACGGCGAGGAAGGCTTGCAGATGTTCGACCAGAGCAAGGCCGTAGATGAGCGTCCCACCTACGTGGTATTCAACGGTTCAGTCGGCGCGCTCGTGGGCGACAAGGCGATCACCGCCAGTGTCGGGGAAACGGTACGCCTCTATGTCGGCAACGGCGGGCCGAACCTTGTGTCCTCCTTCCACGTCATTGGCGAAATATTCGACAAGGTCTATGCCGAAGGCGGGATCAAAATCTCGCAGGAGCAGGTGCAAACCACCCTGGTGCCGGCGGGCGGATCGGCCATTGTCGAGTTCAAGACCGAGGTGCCGGGCACCTACATTCTGGTAGATCACTCGCTCTTTCGCGCCTTTAACAAGGGTGCACTCGGCATGTTGAAGGTGAGCGGCCCCGAGAACCTGATCGTGTATTCGGGCAAGGAAGTGGACGCGGTCTATCTAGGCCGCCAGGCGCAGGCAGGCTCGGAAGCGGAGAAGCAAGTCGCCGCCCTGCAGGCGCAGATGAGGGAGGCAATCAAGTCCGACCCGAAAATTTCCGGACTAACCAAGGACATTCAAATCGCCAAGGGCAAGGGGGTGTTCATGCAAACCTGTTTCGTCTGCCACCAGTTGAACGGGGAAGGCATCCCCGGGCAGATTCCGCCGCTGGCGAAGTCGGATTACATGATGGCGGATAGATTCCGCGCTGTGCGAAACATTCTCTTCGGCCAGACCGGCGAAGTCGTCGTCAACGGCAAGACCTACAACGGGACGATGATTCCGCTGAACTATCTTTCCGACGAGGATGTGGCGAATGTAGTGACCTACGTGGTGAACAGCTTCGGCAACTCTGGTGACGCGGTGAAGCCCGAGGAAGTGCGCCGCATCCGCAGCGAGGCACCGGCACCGGCCGTGAATAGTTTCGAGTAAGGACGCCGTCATGAATCGCCAGACCACGCTCACGTTGCACCTCGTGTTCCTCGTCGTGATGGCGGTCTTGCGGCCAGTTCAGGCACAGCAGCGGTCGGCCGTCACTCCACCTAATGGCATGACACTGGTGCCGGCCGGCCGTTACACGCCACTGTTTCGCGCAGAGAAGGATCCGAAGGATGTCCCCGTCCCTGGATTCTGGCTGGATGTGCTGCCGGTCACAAACGGAGATTATCTCGAGTTCGTTCGCGCGCATCCGAAGTGGCGTCGCTCGCAGGCGAAGCGGATCTTCGCGGACGCGGAATACCTGAGGCGCTGGGCCGGAGATCTCGATCCCGGCACCAACGCTCCGGTCAATGCACCCGTCACGCACGTCTCGTGGTTCGCTGCCAAAGCCTACTGCGCCTGGAAAGGAAAGCGCCTGCCGACGACCGCTGAATGGGAATACGCAGCCGCTGCCAGCCCGAACTGCCCCGATGGTGAGAAAGATCCTGAGTTCGTGCGCCAGATACGCCACTGGTATTCGACGCCGTCGCCGGAATCACTCCCACCTGTCGGGCGTGGTCGCACGAATGTCTTTGGCGTTCATGATCTCCACGGGCTCACCTGGGAATGGGTGGCAGACTTCAACACCGCCATGGTCACCGGCGACGCGCGTGGCGACACGGGCCTCGACCGCCAGCTCTTCTGTGGCAGCGGGTCAGAAGGTGCCAAGGACACCTCCAATTTTCCTGCCTTCATGCGCTACGGCTTTCGCAGCAGTCTCAAGGCGGGCTATACCGTTCACAACCTCGGCTTCCGCGGCGCGCGAAGCCTCCACGCAGACGACAAATGAGAATCATCACCCTAACGCTGGCATCGCTGGCGATCGCCTTCTTGCAGACCGGCTGCTCGACCGTCTCTGAAACACCTTCCTGCTGCTTGAAGCCAGCGGAATCCGGCCAGCCCATGTCGGATCGCTCACTTTTTCAGTTCGATTCCACCTGGACCAACGACAAGGGCGCGGATTTGAAGCTCGGCGAGCTGGGAGGGCCTCCGCTTGTCGTCACCATGTTCTTTGCCAAGTGCGAGTTCGCCTGTCCCGTACTGGTCCACGACATGAAGAAGATTCAAGCCGCGCTGCCTGAAGAGGTACGTTCCAAGGTCGGCTTCGTGCTCGTCTCCTTCGACACCGAGCGGGATACTCCACTGGTGCTGGCCGAGTATAGAAAGATCCATGAACTGACCGCGAACTGGACGCTTCTGCGAGGCACGTCCGATGACATCCTCGAACTTGCCGCGCTCCTCGGCGTGAAGTTCAAGAAGGATGCCCGCGGCCAATTCGCACACTCAAACATCCTCACGGTTCTCAACCCCGGCGGGGAGGTGGTTCATCAGCAGGTCGGGCTCAACCAGGCACCCGAGGAAACCGTCAAACAACTCCTTCGACTTCTCCACCCATGAGCATGCCTGCTATCAGTCAATTCAAGCGACTCGATGTTCGGACCCTTCTCCAACGTGGGGAGGAACCGCTGCCGGCCATCCTTAAGCGAGTCCAAGAACTTGCTGCTGGAGCAGGTTTGCTTGTCATCGCACCATTCCTGCCATCGCCGTTGATTGAGCTGCTTGGCAGCCAGGGCTTTGAATCGAAAATCGAACGCGGCGAGGCAGGGAGTTGGATTGTTTACTTCTGGCGGAAATGTGACTAAACACAGGTGCCATGACCACCACGCTGGCCGAACTCAAACAAACCGGCATCGCCAACGCCCTTCGCAGTTGCCAACTCTTCGCCGGCATGTCTCCGCTTGAACTGGGCACGCTTGCGGAAATCACAGTGGTTAAATCCGTCCCCAAGGGCAGCTACCTGTTTCATGAAGGCGAACCGTCCCGTGGCTTTTACGTTGTTCAGACCGGTGCCATCAATGTTCACCGCGTCAGCGCTGTCGGCAAAGAGCAGGTCATCCGCGTCTTTCGCGCCGGCGAATCCTTTGCTGAAGCATCGCTTGCCACGGACAAGGGTTATCCTGCCGACGCCCGCGCGCTGGAGCAATCGCAGGTGATGCTCGTGGAAAAAGCCGGCATGCTCGCGCTCCTGCGCCGTCAGCCGGAACTCGCCCTTCGCATGCTTGCCTCGATGAGCTCGCACTTGCGCATACTCGTGGCGCAGTTGGAGGATCTGACGTTGAAGGATGTCGAGACCCGCCTCGCCAACTGGCTGCTCAAGCGCTGCCCGAATCCCGCCAGCGAGAAGCCATTGAAAATCGAGCTGACGATGACCAAACGCGACCTTGCCTCTGAACTTGGCACGGTCAGTGAAACCTTCTCGCGCACGCTGGCCAAGTTCCGGGAACAGAACCTGATCGAAGTCAAAGGCCGGGTCGTCAGTGTGCTGAACCCCGCGAAACTTGCTGGGCTCCTGCGCCGCAACCTCGGTGAGTGAAACGCGGGCATGGCCCCCCCCTCGCGCGCACTTCAAGTCGAAACCTTGATGCCAGTCAAGGCCTGCTGCCTTAAACAAGGCTAGCTTCACAGCATGAATGCTACTGTGTCTGAACACTTGATCGACGTCCGAACGATGCCACCGCGCGAACGGCACCCGAAGATTTTCGGTATGTGGACGGAGCTAGGTTCGGGGGCGGCCATCCTCCTGGTGAATGATCACGACCCTGTTCCACTCTATTACCAGTTCGCCTGGGAGTACGCCGGCACGTTTCGCTGGGAATATTTGGAGCAAGGACCGGATATCTTCCGGGTTCGTATCAGCAAGGGAGATTTCGCTGATCCGGGTTTCGTGCCCACGGCGCGTCCCAAACAATCTTGCTCGGTGGTCAAGCCTGCGCCGATCGAGTTCGTCAAGCCGCTTTAACTCGACACTCTGGAAGCGGGATCAGAGGACTGCTCTCATGGTCACCCACGACGTGGCTGAAGCGTTTTTCCTATCCGACCGCATCGTCTGCCTGGCCGACGGACCAGAGGCATAGGTGGACGAGATCCCAACCCAACCTAGTCCCCATTCATGAACAACCATCGCACACGTCATCTCGCACCGATCGCGCTGGGAGCGCTCGCCTTCGTTCATAGCGGCTCGCTTCAGGCGCAGTATGCGCCGCCTCCGCCGCCGAAGCCGTTTCAAGGATTCATCAACGAATGGTTGCGCAAGGATGACCCCGGCACGGCGGCTTGGGATATTGGCGGGTCGGTACGGATGCGCTATGAGTTGAAGGATAATTTCGGCATCGCCGGAGCTCCGGGCTCCCTGGACTTCCGCAACACCAACGCCGACGTGGACAACGCTTATCTTATGGAGCGCATCCGGTTGCGACTGGGTTACACGGCACAATGGTGGAGCGCTTTGGTGGAGGGACGCAGCAGTCTCGTTCAGGAGGACGATCGATTCGCATCGACAGCTCCCGTGGTCTATAAGGGACGCGGCCCTGAGGCCGACAGCATCGATCTCCACCAGGCCTATGTAACCCTGGGCAACCACAAGGAATTTCCTCTCTCGCTTAAGGTCGGACGGCAGGAGATGTCCTATGGCGAGGAGCGCATCATCGGAGCGTTCGCCTGGAACAACATCGGGCGCGTCTTTGATGCCGCCAAGATGCGATGGCAGAACGCTTGGTTCGGCGCTGACTTCTTTACGAGCCGGGTGGTGATCCCGGAAGACTCGCGGTTCAACGTCAGCAATGACTACGATTACTTCTCTGGATTCTATGCGACCTCGCCTTTGATCCAGAAGCATTCCTTGGACTTCTACTTCCTCGCGAGGAACGCCAGCACCAAGGCGGCACGGGCGGAACTCACGCCGCAATCTCCCCAGCCGAGCGCTCGAGATATCTACACGTTGGGCGCTCGTCTGAAGTCACTGCCGGGGCAGTTCGGCAGCTGGGATTACACGGTGGACCTCATCGGGCAATTTGGTCATTTCAACGACACTCGTGCCGGCGTGCCGCTCCGAAGCCAGGAACATCTGGCTTACGCATACATCCTCCAAGGGGGATACACCTTCGCTGAATCCTTTGGAACGCCTCGCATCGGCCTGGAGTACTCACATGGGTCTGGGGACTCGGATCCGAGGGACGACAAGCATGGCACCTTCGAGAATCTATTTCCTACCAATCATAAGTTCTATGGTTACATGGATTTCGTTTCTCTGGAGAACATCCACGACGTGCGGGTGATCTACCAGATCAAGCCTCATCCGCGCCTGAGCCTCGCGTTGGAAGGCCACTTGTTCTGGTTGGCCGACACCTCCGACAATTTCTACAACGTGGGCGGCGTTCCCCGTGGCGGTGGCGCGGCCACTGGAACGGGATATGGGGTCAACTCCAACTACGGATCCTTTGTCGGATCGGAACTGGATCTGATCGCGGGCTACGCTGTCACGCGATACGCCCAGCTCGAGGTAGGTTTTGGACATTTCTTCGCCGGATCATACGTCGATAAGACCTTCCAGAACATCGGCGGATCTGCCGACGCCAACTACGTTTACACCCAATTGAATGTGAACTTTTGAGGCTTACCTCACCTTCGTTGATTTGTCGGTACCCCTTTAGAAGTAGTGAGGATGCAAGCGGCCGACGGAATCTCGGCGGCCGCTTCACCCAAGTCAGGACCTTTGGATCGCGCGGACTTGATCGGGGTCAAGGAATCCCGGAGCACCTTTGGATACAAAGGTCGCCATGAACCAACCTGAACGCCGTCAACCGGAGTCGCCACCATGCTGAGCAAATCACAAGCAAAGACCTTCTTTGTGGGAGGAACTGTCGTCTTTAGCGCGGCCTTTCTCGCCCTGACTTACGATTCCATGCAGCAGATCCCTGCGTTGACCCACGATGACAAGATCACCCCGGCGGTTGAGCGAGGAAAAATGATTTGGGAGGACAACAACTGCATGGGCTGCCACACCCTTTTCGGCGAGGGAGCCTACTATGCGCCTGAACTCACCAAAGTGGTGGAACGTCGCGGAAAGCCTTGGCTGAAGCTCTTTCTCAAGGACCCGCAAAAAATGTTCCCTGGGGAACGCAAGATGGTGCAGTACGGGTTCAACGAGGCTCAGATAGACGATGTCATCGCGTTCCTGGAATGGTGCGGAAACGTGGATCTTCAAGGATTCCCCGCCAAACCGCCGCTCGCTGGCAAGGTCCAGAACGTGGTCTCGAGCGGGGGAGCCACTGGCAAGCCCCAGCCCGAACTCTTCCGCACCATTTGTGTAGCGTGCCACGCCGTGGGTGGAGCGGGCGGAACCGTCGGGCCACCGCTGGACGACGTGAGAAACCGCAAATCACGAGCAGACATGATGGCGTGGATCGCCAACCCACAATCGATCAAGCCCGGCACTCCCATGCCGAAAATTGACATGAGCGAAGCTCAGCTCAATGAGATCGTGGACTTCCTGCTCAGCCTCTCCGGAAGCGTTCCCGCCGCCGTCGCCCCCGCCCAACCTCAACCGACCTTCGAATGAAATACCAATCCCAAAAAATCGCCTACTGGTTCTTCGCCGCCGCGATGGTAATGTTCTCGCTGCAGATCGTTTATGGCTTCATCATGGGGTTTGCTCGCATCGGCTACGATGTGCTGCACGACTGGATCCCGTTTAACACGGCCCGGGCCGTGCATACCAATCTCCTGGTGGTTTGGCTGCTCTGCGGATTCATGGGTGCCGCATATTACATCATCCCGGAGGAAGTCGAACGCGAGCTAGAATGGCCCAAGTTGGCCTGGTTGCAGTATTTCTCGCTGTTGATTGTCGGCGTGATCGCCGTGGGCTGTTACCACTTCAACATCTGGGAAGGCCGCAAATTCCTCGAA
>JAEUHE010000049.1 GCA_016793885.1 Verrucomicrobiales bacterium | reverse complement strand
TTTTCCCAGGGTAGCTCGTTCCTCGCAACCCTTATAGTCCCTCCAAAGTTATTCATGATTGGCGAGGAGAGCCCTCCAGCTCCCCGCAGCCAATTGTGAATAACTTTGCGCGACGCGACCCTGAGATCTGTGAACAATTTGCCGCGGGTCCACGGGGACCCGCGGCCACGCCGCGCTGGAAGACGAACAATCAACCCTTCTCATGCGAAGAGTTAGCCCAGAGTTTCGCTCCAGCGCGGCGCTTGAACTCAAAACGAATACTCAGATGCCGACACTCAGAATGTCTCTGCTATAAGGCCTTCGCTGAGTCCAAGTCAGCGTGTCCGTGACTGCGAACACACTCAACCGAAATATTTGAAGATGAACAAATCAAACGAACTAGCGAACCTACCACCCGTCACGGAATTTGGCGCCTTCGTTGGCGTGGACTGGGGGGATGAAGAACATGCTCTGAGCCTACGCGCCGCCAATGGCAAGGTGATCGAGCGATTCACTCTGCAACAAACTCCCGAGGCTTTGGCTCAATGGCTCAACACGTTGCGCACGCGTTTTGCCAATCAGAAGATAGCTATCGCCCTCGAGCAGAGTCGAGGCCCTCTTTTGGCCGGGCTCACTCAGTACGAACATATCGTGGTTTTTCCAGTGAATCCCAAAAGTTTGGCGCGCTTTCGGGAAGCACTCTATCCCAGTCGTCCCAAAGACGACTTGGGCGACGCCGACCTGCTCTTGGAGTTCCTCCTCAAGCACCGAGACCACCTGCGCCCTTGGCAACCCGATACGGTCGAGACCCGTCAAATGGCGATTTTGAACGAGCAACGCCGCGGTTTCGTCGATTCCCGCACGGAGCTGACCAACCGATTGCTGGCTCATCTTAAGATGATTTTCCCACAGGCTATCGACTTGGTGGGTGGGAATCTCACCAGCCCCATGGCGGCTGACTTTCTCAAACAATGGCCATCGCTTTCGATGGTGAAGAAAGTCAGTCCCAGCAACTTACGCAAGTTTTACTATGGCCATAACAGTCGCTCCGAGGAGCTCATTGCCGAGCGTTTGGAACTGGTCAAAAACGCAGTCGCGCTGACCACCGACGCCGCACTGGTGGCCGCTCATAGTCTGGCAATTCAGACCCTGGCCTCTCAGTTGGCCGCGCTTCACCCCTTCATCGAAAAGCACGACGACCAGATAGCCGAACTCTTTGCCGCCCATCCCGACGCTCCCATCTTCGAGAGTCTGCCAGGGGCCGGGCCGAGTTTAGCTCCTCGTCTCCTGGTTTCCCTCGGGACCGACCGGGGCCGCTTCTCCAGTGCCGTCGAGGTTAGCTGCCTTACAGGCATCGCTCCGGTTACCGAACAGAGCGGAAAATCCAAGTGGGTTCACATCCGTTGGAGTTGTCCCAAATTCCTGCGCCAGAGCTGGCACGAATTCGCCAACTGCTCCATCCGCTTCTGCCCGTGGGCTCGTGATCTTTACAATGAGTACCGAAAGCACAACATTTCTCACCAGGAGGCCATCCGAAAGCTCGCCTACAAGTGGCAGCGTATTGTGTGGCGAATGTGGCAAGATCGTCAGCCCTATGACGAAGCCCGGTACGAGGCCGCACTCTTGAAAAAGCGTGGGCCAAAAACATCGGCGCCAACGCTCCAATCGAACTCACTTTCCGGTGAACAAAAAAACTAAAAACCCTTGCCGGAGTAACTCAGATGTCTGGGCTTTGAGCCGGAATCCCTTTGGGATTCTAACATTTGGTCGAAGAACTTGTGGGTAATGCTTAGGTCGTGCCACCGCGCTCCATAGAGGTCCCGCCTCGCTCCCTTTCCACCAGGTTCATGGCTGCAGTCTCCCAGCACGCAGTGCCTCCTAGCAGGAACCACCGTCGGCGGTGGTTCCTGCTAGCGCCGTATCCCAATCCTTCCAAACGGGCTCATACCCCATCGCTCGGAGCCGCTCCGCCATTTCAGCGGGCGACCGATGATCCGCAATATCGAACTGTCCGGTCGCGTTGGTCGATCGATCTTCGGTGGCATCCCACTCACTAGCGCCCTCCGCCAACGGCATCATGCGGCCTTTCTCCGTGTAGTGAATCCGCTCTTTGCCGGCGCCGGTATAGCCACCTGGTTCGGTGTGACTGCCCGCGCTGATCAATGTCACTCCCAGCGGGATTAACCCATCCCGTAGTCGCGCCGGTTCGCGCGTTGAAAGTACCAAGCCAACGTCGGGTAAAAACAGGCGGAGCGCGCACATCAACTGAACCAACTCCCGATCGGCCAGCACCGAGAGGGGCGTAAAGGAGCCCGCGCACGGGCGCAGACGGGGAAGCGAGATGGTGAGCTGAGCTTTCCAGCAGTGCCTGAGGAGATACTGAGCATGCGCCGCGACCGACAAGGCCTCCAGACGCCAATCGCTCAACCCAAACAAGGCCCCGATCCCCAATCGACGGAACCCGGCCGCATAAGCCCTTTCAGGCGTTTCCAACCGCCAATCGAAATCGCGCTTGGGCCCAGCCGTATGCATGGCGGCATAGACCGTGCGATCGTAGGTCTCCTGGTAAACCACCAACCCCTCGGAACCCGCCTCCACCAACGGGACATAGTCGGCCGTCTCCATGGGTCCGATTTCCAGCGACACGCTGGGGAAAAACTCGCGCATCGTTCGAACGCTGGCGGCCATGTATCCGTTGGACACAAACTTCGGATGCTCCCCTGCCACCAGCAGGACATTGCGAAACCCCTGCTCCACCAAGGCATCCGCTTCCCGACGAAGATCCGCATCGGTCAGCGTCACCCGCAAGATCGGGTTGTCCCGTGAGAATCCGCAATACTGGCAGTTGTTGATGCACTCGTTGGACAGATACAGCGGGGCAAACAGCCGAATGACTTTCCCAAACCGTTGGCGGGTCAGCGATTGCGACCGGCGTCCGAGCGTCTCGAGGCGCTCCTGAGCCGTTGGCGAGAGCAGCGTCGCAAAGTCCTCCAACGTGAGGGTTTGCTTGGCGAGCACCATATCCACGGCTGCGAGCGAAGCGGTCCGAGCACGAGCTCCCAGCGCCTCCAATGGCAGTCGGTTGAATTCTTGGACGAAAGTCACCCCGCCACCCTAGCAAAGCCCCCCAATCCGACAAGCAGGGGATTCACCCCCTACCCATTTTTGGCTTCCCATAGCCCAAGATTTGAATCAAACATCACTTTGCGGCGTCGATTGAGCCGTAAAACGGGGATGCCCGCATCGCCGATCCCATCCGGGAAACCGAGCATACTAAGGCCGCCCCCACAACAACGCGTCCAGATACCGATCTATCATGAAAAACCTAATCGCCCTGTTGGCCACCGTGTTCCTGGCCATGACTGCCTCCGCTGGTGAATTTCCGGACATCAGCATCTCCGAACTGAAAGCGGCCATCGAAGCCAAGAAAGTGGTCGTCATTGATGTGAACGGATCCGAATCGTTCGGCAAAGCTCACATCCCCACTGCCATCGATTTCGAAGCCAACAAGGGGTCCCTCGCCAAAGTCCTGCCGAAGGACAAGAAGGCCCTGGTCGTCGCGTATTGCGGCGGACCGAAGTGCAAAGCCTACCAAGCCGCCGCCAAGGCTGCTGAAAAGCTCGGCTACAAAAACGTGAAGCATCTCTCAGCTGGTATCGCCGGCTGGATGACCTCCGGAGAAAAGACCGAGAAGGGCAGCTAAGCTGACACTTCCCGCTTTGGGAAGCAGAACTCTCCAACCCCGATTCGAGCCTGCTCGGATCGGGGTTTTTGGTGCGTCCTACCAATCCCGGGGCAACTCCGCCAGGGTCCCTTTCAGAATACGACGAATCGTGCGGCTCTCCTCGGCTCCCAGATAAGCAAAATCACCCGCTTGCCCCGCCGAATCCAACGCACGCTTCAGGTTCGCGTAGACCCGCTGCTTCATTACGGCCGGCAGCCCCGAAAAAATAGGAGTGTAAATCATAAAGCTGCAGCGATGCTTGAAAAGCTTCGTCTGGAGATCTAGGTCCTTCAGAGACTCCCCGGCCGGGGTCGCCGTTTTTCGATCTTGTAGGAAAGCGGCCTTGAACGCGGCATCACCCTCCACGCCCCCGCTCGGCAGCGGAGCCTCCTCGGCAAACAACAAATACCGCACCAACGAGCGGGCCTGACGATCCAGCTCAGCTTCCTGGCTGGGCGACAACCGGCCCTGCCCAGCGTGAAGCCAACTCCTCGTTCGATACGAGGCACCCAGCACGCGATTCACAAATCCCGCCTGGTGCTCGAGAATCAAATGGGCCAGCAGATCGCTGGAAGCCACCGGGTAACGATCCCATGAGAAGCGCGCGCCCGGCAAGTTGGGGACCGTTTGCACGACTCCCGCAACCAGCGCTCCAGTCAGATTGCCGTGGTGGTTTGTGAAGCTTCCCTGGCCCGTGACATGCCATCCGCCCAACCGCTCAGACAGCGGAATGTCGTGGCCCGTGAGATCGATCCGATAAGCGGTCAGGCTGCCACCCGATGGACCGGGCATGACTGACTTCAGCGCCAAACCTGGCACATACCCAGTCTCGCTGCCCGCATGGCAGTTCATGCACCGGTCCGATCGCTCCAGGCGTATCGGCTTTTGAGCGGAGGGGATATCAAAGATATAGAAAATTCCCCCGAGTTCTGGATCCAAGGCGACAACCTCGATTCGTCCCCCGGGAACGTATCCCACGTAGATCTCGTCAGAAAAATAGATCGCCCGAGGGCTCGACGGGGAAATTCGGCTGAGCTGCAGGCTCGTTGTGGAGAACACCAGCAACTGAGAACTGAGAGGAATCTCGAGGTGTTTCAGCAAACTCACCAAGAACGCCTTCTCAGAGCTGACATCCAAGGCAACCTGTCCCGATTCTAAAGCCACTTTCATCCGAGTGATCCGATCCGAAGGGACGCGTTTCTGATAAAAGTGAGGAGCCTCGTTGATATCCCAGTCATCCTCCTCCGCTCGAGCGGAGAGGACGCTCAACCCCAGCGCTGCCATGAACAGAATGGTGCCACACCACATGATGGGGGCCATCGTAGAGGATCGACCCTCCGAGGAACAAGACTTCGCTGCGGGCGCCGAGAACCCGGAGGGTTCAAAGAGATTAGCCGGGGCGTGGAGCGCAGCGACACCCCCGGTCTATCGCCCCCCTATTGAACAGCACCCTGAGAGGTGTGCCACCGATCGGCGAAGGGAATGACGAACGGATTAGGTTGCGTGAGAAGGAGTGACCGAAGTCTCAGCAGCCGGTGGCATCGGTACGCGATGCTCCGTACTTTTAACAGTTCCGGGGGTGCGAGCACCCCCAGCTAAATCTCTTTGAACCCTGCGGGTTTGGGCTCCCTCACACCAAGGTGAGGAACTGACGTACTGCCCAGACCGTTTAGTCCGCATGATTGGGCGTAAAGATGAGGGCACTACACCGCGGTCCATAGGGCGTTCCGGCTCTCCAATGACTTACGTAGCGGGGTGGCGTTATGGAGTGCGGAGACACGTCTCCGCTTTTCCTGCGCGCAACGGAGTGACTGGAGGACGTCCTTGGTAGATGGGTGGGTTGGAGGGGATGAGGCGGCATGAAGGAACAGCGGTGTCGTGCCACCGCGGTCCATAGGGCGGTCAGGCTCTCCAATGACGTACGTAGCGGGGTGGCGTTATGGAGTGCGGAGACATGTCTCCGCTTTTCCTGCGCGCGACGGAGTGACTGGAGGGCGTCCTTGGTAGATGGGTGGGTTGGAGGGGATGAGGCGGCGTGAAGGAACAGCGGTGTCGTGCCACCGCGGTCCATAGGGCGTTCCGGCTCTCCAATGACGTACGTAGCGGGGTGGCGTTTTGGAGTGCGGAGACATGTCTCCGCGCTCCACAAAGCCCCACCCTTTCGCACGTCATTCGGATTCTCAAAACGGCCAGAAATTGGGGAACTTGGCCAACAGGTGCGACGCCCCCGTCGCCAGCAGAATAAAGTAGCCGGTCGTGAGAACAAACGAGACGCATCCCCCAACGAAGAACAACCCATCCCGCTCCAACGCCCCGGCAGCCAGCAGCAAAACCGTCCAAGCCGGAAGCGAGTTGCTAAACGGAATGGGAAGCGGAATGATCAGATAGAGTCCCGAGATGGCGATCAGCAGGCCCGCCACGCGACGGAACACAACTCGCTCCTGCATGAACGTGAGCCGAGGCCGCAGAAGATACTCGATCCACCGAACCACTCGACTAGCCGAAGCCAGAAGCTTGCCCAAAAACTGCGGAGGCAGCTGATAGTCCAACAGTCGCTGGGGCAACCAAGGTTTCTGTCCTAAGGCCATGCGCCCACCGATCAGCGCCACCGCCACTCCGAAAGGGATGGAGAAGCCCGGAAGTGGAATCGGGGTCACGAATGGGAGTGCTATGCACACGAGCAACAGATGAAACCCTCGTCCCTTGGTGGCCAGCAAGATCTCGCCCACCTGCACCGGACGCCCTTCAAACGTTTGAGTGAGCTGCTGCAACTCCTCAGAAAAGCGCAGGTGAGGCGGCTTCTGTCCATTGGGTGAATGAGTGCCCTGCCGATGTCGACGGTTGTGACGGGGTCGTTTCATCGTTCAGTCCTTGAGAATCATTGCCCCCCGCCATTCCACCCGATACGCGCGCGCATGCGTTAACAGCTCCACCGAAAGGTCGACCTGGTCGCCCGAGCGCAACTGCCCCCGCCCGAGCAAAGCCGCCGGGATCTCCAGGATTGCCACATTGCGCACGTTGAGATTCAGCCCCGACAAACACTCCACCCGAACGGGCGGCTCATGAACGCTCACCAAGGCTTGACGTCCGGCTCCCAGCCGCGACTTCACGGACAGTCCGTTCACCTTCACCGACCACAACGCACGATCCTCCTTGGGTATGGACGCCCCACGATAATAGGCCTCCTCCACGATATCGAGAGCATAGAGTCCCAGGTAAAAGGCGTTGGTGGTCCAACAGAGGTAAAGATCCGCTACCGGACGTTCGGAGACCGGCGGCATAAAACCTCGCTCGCGATCCCAGTGCTTCAGGGCGGTGGTAGGCACAAAACGCGCGAAGGGATCTTCGGTAGCCATCGGCACACCCGTTCGTGCGTCCGGCCGCCGACGAGCTGCCTCGGCTCGAGCCTTGGCCGGGTCAAAGCGGGAGAACATCTCGGTCAATTCCTCATAGGGGCGGTTATGAATGTCCACCAATCCGAAGTTGAAGTTTTCTCCATCCGCACGCCCGTGGCTGGGTTCATCGGCGTATTGGAACCAGTCGGCTCCCACGACATACGGGAGCTGAGCCAAATCGTTCAACGTCCGCGCAGCGGCAGCGGCCCGTTCAGACTGCGTCTCCACAACCGGATAGATCCCGTGGTCGTTACGATTCCGAGAACGGTTCTGCCGAGCGGCCATATAAAACTCCGATACCAGGATGGGCTTACGGGTAATGTCGCGCAACGTTTCGAGCTGGAAGCGAGGAAAGGTCCCGTCGTTCCACGCGGCATTCAGGTTGGATGAAACGACATCGACGTGACGCCCGCAGGCCTCGGCTACCTCCGGATAGTAGAACGACTGGTAGCGATCCCCCAGATACAACGCGCCGGGATCCAAGCGAAGAATGATCTCGCGCATGAGTCCGTAATAACGATGCGCAAGCAGCCCCAGGAATTGCCGCATCGGACGAATTCCCCGACCACCCGGCTTCATGAACAACGCCCCACCTCGCTGAAGCTCCCGCCACCCCTGGGCGTTCTCAGGAGTAAAATCAGCCATGAGCCGAGCCCAGTCCTCCTGATAATACTCACGCAGGAGTGCAATCAAGCGCTGCCGTTGTCCGCTGTGCCGTGGCTGTTCCAGGGTCATCTTCCACAGGGTCGCGTTCCACCATCCGAGTTCGTTGTCGCTATAGTACCCCATCACCCTGGAATCGCCCTTGAGCGGCAGGATTTGGTCGCGAGCCACGGACTCCATCCGACGGATGTTCCGCGCATCCCACATGTCCCACCAGGGAGCACCGGCGGTGGATCCCATGTGGAGCACCGGCGTGAGGTAAAGCGTCTGCTCCTTCGATGTTCGTAGAATGGGCAGATCTCCCCATCCCCCAACCGTGGTGAACCTCCAGGACTTGAGGCGGCTGAGAGTGTCGTCGGCCCAGCGTTCGGGACTGGAGTAGTGCTGCCAGAAGGCATACGCCGGATTTTCCGGATCAAACTGCTCTCGGTTAGGCCCGGAACTCAGCACGCACACGCCGAGGGAAAAAAAGGGGTTGGAGTCCGGAGTCACCAACGACCATCCGCCCGCCTGTTGACGTACTGCAAATCGGGAGGACGGCAGCGGAGCGACCAAAGCTGCCCACCCGGCTACAGGCAGCCCTAGCACCCCGACCCATCCAGTGAGTCTCCATAAGAATCGAACAATGCCCATGTTCACTAAGCCACCCCCATTAGTCTTCAAAACAACCCAAACCAGCTCGCCATGACTTTATAAGTACCTCGAGTAACGGAGTGCAGCGCCTGCTGCATGGCGGGAATCTGCATCACCAGGATGACCACAATGAATCCCACTCCCACCAATCGAGCGTAGAATTCTCGACTCATTCCCGTGACCACCCTCAGCACGTGGGATCCATCCAACGGCGGAATCGGAATTAAATTGAAGAAACAGAGAATCAAACTGATCTGCGCAAACTCCTTGCAATACGGAGCCGCTTGGGGGAGGTGGATGATTAGGAACACCCGAGCCAGCCCAAGCAGAAGCACGGCCAAAACCAAGTTGACCAGTGGTCCAGCCATTGCGATCGCAATATCATCCCAACCTGGCCTTCTCAGTTTCGTCGGGTCAACCGGTACCGGCTTCGCCCACCCCACCAGCATGCCCCGAAAGCTGGATCCTGAGTAGGAAAGATACAGCATCAGCAACGGGAGAATCACGGTGCCCACTAAGTCCATGTGAACGATTGGGTTCAAAGAGACTCTTCCCAGCTTTTTGGCAGTATCGTCCCCGCACTTCATAGCCATCCACGCATGCCCCAATTCATGCAAGGTGAGCAGCAGAATGAATCCGCTGTAGCTGACCAACAGCTTTTGAAGGAGTTCCCCGGTCATGGCGAGTGGTCCACGCCAAGGGTCAGGTCTACCATCACCGGAAAGTGGTCACTGGGATACTGGCCTCGTCGCGAGTAGGTGATCACCTCCGCCTGACGGGCGGTCCACTGACCGCGACCCATCACCCAGTCAATGCGCCACGAGCCCGGCTTGGGTCCGGCAAAATCGTGAAAGGTGCTGAACCCCTCATTGCGTCGCCGTTCGGCCGTCAGCCAGAAGTCTTTCAAGATCCCCTGCTCCACAAGGATCTGGTAGGTCCGATTTTCGGGAGGCCCCGCATTGAAGTCGCCAATCAGAAGGACCGGCGCCGGCTCGGGGATTCGCGCGATCCGATCCCGCAACAGCTCGGCACTCCGTTCGCGCGCCGGCTGCGATTGGTGATCGAGGTGAACATTGAAGACATAAAAGCGAACTCCGCTGCGACGCTCCCGCAGCTCAACCATCGTTGCCATCCTGACGACCTTATTTCCCCAGGTGGCCGACGCGATGACGGTGGGGGTATCGGACAGCCAAAAGTGATCGTAGGAGAGAGGCTCGAATCGAGATTTTTTGTAGAAAACCGCTGCGAACTCGCCGCGGCTTCCACCTTCGCGCCCCGTCCCGATCCAATCATAGGCGGGCAGGTCCTTGGCCAAATCCAGGAGTTGGGCATAAAGCCCTTCCTGAGTTCCCATGACGTCAGGCTGATACCGCTGAAGACACTCGCGCATCACCGGCCGACGCACCGCCCAGGAATTCGGCGAGTTAGTACTCGCATACCGGAGATTGAAGGTCATGACCTTCATAGGCAATTGAGCGTCGGCCGCGCCGGCACTCTTTGCCAGAAATGCCAAACCCACAGCCAGCAGGCATAAGACACTCCGGACCATCGAGGTCCAACGAAATAGCGTCGTGGTAATCACGTCTTGCAGGGTAATTCTGCCCCGGGACAATAGGCAATGCTTGTTCTGCAGGGCTAGAAAACAGCAAATTGGGTGTGGTCGGCAGCGCCGATCTCTGAACAAAATATTGGTGAATTGGACAGAGTCTTGCCTAATATGACCTTAGATATGAGCACCGCAACGGCACCCGTCGACTTTCAAGATCCCATCAACGCCGCAATTCTGGCGGTGTCCGAGGATCAGCTTCAGGGCTTCCAACGAGACCCGATTGGAGCCATTAGCAAACAATCCGGCGTGCCGGCCGAAACCGTGCTGGAGCGGATCAAGGCCATGCTGACCGCCGGAACCATCCGCCGCGTTCGACAGACGCTCCTGGCTACCAACCTCGCCGACGGCGCGTTGGTGGCCTGGGAAGTCTCCCAAGACAAGCTCGACGCCAGCTTCGATTACCTCTTTCAGCAGGATCCGTTCTCGGGACATGTAGTCACGCGCTCCACGGACGCCGCCACCCACGGATCCACCTATAAGCTCTGGACCACGCTCAAAGTGCCCCAAGGCTTCTCCCTGACCAAGCATTGCGAATTCTTGCGCCAAAAGATCGGAGCGACCCATTTTCGCATCATGCAGGCGAAACGCCTGTTCGCGCTGGGAGTGGGCCACACTCGCCGCCGCGGCATGGAGCCCGGGAGCAAGGCCGATGAGCCGGCCGAGGCCGTGGAGGTCCAGGTAGCAACCCTTTCTGATCTCGAGTGGCGGGTCCTGGTCGCCTTGAAGCGCGAGTTCGCTCCGGAAGAATTCACTCCTGACCTGTGGGTAGCACGCGCTCAGGAGGCGGGCGTGCCTCTCCCCGTCTTCTACGAAGTCGCAGAGGACCTAGACCGACGCAAAATTATCGGGCGCTTTTCCACGTTCCTTGAGCACGTCAAACCCAGCGCCTCCGGTGAACGTGTCACGCGTTTCAACGCGCTCTTCCATTGGGCCGTGCCTCCCGGCCGTGAGATCGAAGCGGGTCAAGAAGTGGGACGCCATCACATCATGACCCACGCCTACTGGCGCGAAGGCGGCCCCGAGTTCCGGAATGTCAACGTCATGGGCGTCGCCCACGGAACCGACAAAAATCTGGTCCTCGCCCACAAGGCGGCCATCGATCAACACCTCCAGACCAAAGGCATCCCCATCCTCTACACGAACGTGTTTTGGGGTGGTCGAAGCGAGATCAAGCCATCGGAAATCTCTCCTTTCGCCTACGAAGACTGGTGCCGCAAGCAAGGCATCGATCCCGCCACGATGCGTGCGGGGGTGTGAAGGTGGTAGGTGGTAGGTGGTAGGTGGTAGGTCACTCGTCACTCGTCACTCGTCACTCGGCAGGTGCCAGGTGCCCATGTCACGCCGAAGCCCTGGCGAAGGCGGAAGGTGCTAGGTGTTAGGTGCCGGTAATGTTTCCGAACCCGGAGGGTTCACAGAGATTAGCCGGGGAGTGGAGCGCAGCGGGACACCCCCGGTCTCGCATCCCCCTTCACCAGCACCCTGGAAGGCGTGCCACCAGCCCCCCTCCGTCCCGTGAGCCTGGATTCCCTCTGAGCGACAGAGCTATTCCCCCCGACGACCAACTCGATGAACGTACGTTCACCGACTTTGTCGTGGCCCCGGCCGGGGCTACTCAAGCTAGGGGGTGGAGGGCTGAACCAAAAACGGCTTCGCGACGCGCTGGACGTATTTGGAGTTGACCGTGAAGCGGTCCGACGAGGTTTATAGTTCCGATTTCCGGCAGCCCTCTGCCGTTTTGGCCTTCCCGGCGTAGCCGGGTGCCGCCCCGCCCCCCAATCAGACAGCCGAACATCAAACGACTCCGTACGGCAAAGAGCTCATGCACTTGTCCCCTCGACGACCAACTCGATGAACGTACGTTCATCGAGTTGGTC
>JAEUHE010000048.1 GCA_016793885.1 Verrucomicrobiales bacterium | reverse complement strand
CGCCACTACACTCTTTCCCTACTCGTCTCTCTTCCGATCTCTCTTTTCCTGCACGTGGCGGAGTGGCTTGTGGTGAGCGGATTATCCAGGTGCGCGACTAGGCGGGCTGCGGCGTGAAGGAACAGCGGTGTCGTGCCACCGCAGTCCATATGGACACTCCGCCTCCCAGAGCCTCCAGGCGAGAGGGACGATTACGCTTACGTTGACGTTTACGAAGGGAGGGAGGCGAATATGGAGTGCGGAGACATGTCTCCGCTTTTCCTGCACGTGGCGGAGTGGCTTGTGGTGAGCGGATTATCCCCAGGTGCGCGACTAGGCGGGCTGCAGCGTGAAGGAACAGCGGTGTCGTGCCACCGCCGTCCATATGGACATTCCGCCCCCGGAGCCTCCAGGCGAGAAGGACGATTACGACTACGGAGGGGAGGAGGGAAGCGCGGACCCGCGCTTCCCTCCTGACACCCACACTTACATGTGCGCGATGAGATTGTCACCAAACTCGGAGCATTTGATCTCCGTGGCGCCTTCCATTTGGCGGGCGAAATCATAGGTCACCCGTTTGCTGGCAACCGCTCCGTTCAATCCCTTCAGGATCAAATCCGCGGCTTCCGTCCAGCCCATGTAGCGCAACATCATCTCACCGCTCAACACCACCGACCCCGGATTGACGACATCCTTATTGGCGTACTTCGGCGCTGTGCCGTGAGTGGCCTCGAAGATGGCATGCCCCGTCACATAGTTGATGTTTCCTCCCGGGGCAATGCCAATGCCGCCGACCTGGGCTGCGAGCGCATCGCTCAGGTAGTCTCCATTCAAGTTCAGGGTGGCGATGACATCGAAGTCCTCGGGCCGGGTGAGCACCTGTTGCAGGGCGATGTCGGCGATCGCGTCCTTGATGAGGAGCCGTCCGGATTTAAGTGCGGCCTTCTGCTCGTCGTTGGCGGCAGCTTCACCCTTCTCCTTCTTGGTCACCTCATATTGTGCCCAGGTGTAAACCTTGTCGCCGAAGATCCGCTCCGCCGCGCCGTAAGCCCAGTCCCGGAACGCGCCCTCGGTGAACTTCATGATGTTCCCTTTGTGAACAATCGTCAGACTGCGGCGCTTGAAGCGCAGGGCATACTCCACTGCCGACTTCATTAGACGGATCGTTCCAACCGCGCTCACCGGCTTGATGCCCAGCCCGACCTCAACCGGCGGAGCCCCGTGACCATGCCCGCCCGTCGCCCGATTCATGTAATCGGAAATCTTCTCCTGGGTGCCAAAACGGATCTTCGCAAAATCTTTCGGAAACTCCTTCGCGATGAATTCCAGGAGCTTCACCGATTCGGGCGATCCTCCCTTATACTCAATACCTGCATAGATATCCTCCGTGTTTTCCCGGAAGATAACCATGTCGACCTTCTCCGGATGCTTCACCGGCGAAGGCACTCCTTTAAAATACTGCACAGGTCGGAGGCAGACATAGAGGTCCAGCATCTGCCGCAACGCCACGTTCAAGGAGCGGATCCCCCCACCCACCGGAGTGGTGAGCGGTCCTTTGATCCCCACCAGATATTCCTTGAACGCCTCCACGGTGTCATCCGGAAGCCAATTATTGAACCGCTTAAAGCTCTCCTCGCCGGCAAACACCTCAAACCAGGAAATCTTCCGTTTTCCCCCATACGCCTTCTCCACCGCTGCATCAAAGACCCGCACGCTGGCCGCCCAGATGTCAGGGCCCGTTCCGTCCCCACGAATGAAAGGAACGACCGGATTCTCGGGGACGTTTAATTTACCAGCGGAGATCGTGATTTTCCCGCCAGCCGGAGGAGTGACAGTGGTATAGGGCATGGAGTCAGATGGCTATTTCAAAATGGTTAAGGACTGCAATCAACGGCGCTTTGTTTAAACGGTTGCGGCTCACGGGGCAAGCAATCCGATGGGAGAAGCGTCGGACAGCCTGTCTACGGGCTCCTGTCATCCAGATATTTCTCAAACGTCGCTTGCGCCAGGAGCCCGCCTGAGTTAGTAAACTCGACACTCATTTCATGAACCTGCCCAAACGTGTTTTCTGGTGCGGCGTTGTCCTAACGACGCTGATCGCAAGCTGGTGGATTAGCAGCCGGAACTCGGTTTCAAGTGAATCCCCTCGCCCGCTTCCAAGTGCGGCGGTCTCTCCCAAGCTATTGAGCGAAAAAGCTCTAGGAGACATCCAACCGACTCCCTCGAGTCCCAACAGCCTCCCTTCCGGATCTGCCGCAGGCACAGACACTCGACCGCTTGAGATCGCCCGGTTCGAGGAATGGGTCCAGCGCTACCGATCGGCCAGCAGCCCAGCAGAACGCACGGCTCTGGAAGCTGAAGGGATCGAACTGGCCCAAGCGAGGCTGACGGTCATGGCCGACCTGGTCCAGACCTATCCCGAGAGAGCCTTCGAACACACCGCCTCTTACGAAACCCGCAAGTCATTGCCCCCGAGTGTTCTAGAGCAGATGGAGACACCTATCAATGCCCGAGGGGATCTGGCCGTCATCGCCGTGATCGGTGGTGCGGACCAACCGACTCAGATGCCCCCCGTGATGCGCACGGTCAACGTAGAAGGACAAGATTACCAAGCCTTTACCTATGGCGCCGGCCGACGCTTCATGACCAAGTCGGACATTCCGATCTACGGCTTGGCCGTTCCCAATGATGCGGCGTCGGTCCCGTTCATCACTCCACTGGGGCGTCCAAAACAGTTAATGGCGCTAAACGAATCTCCGGCCCGATTGCTGGACCCGGTAGAAACCTCGGACCGGAGCGATGAAAGAGCTCAGAACCTCGAGCCCGACCCTCTCTGCGGCGTTTCAAACGTCGAGGTCACCGCCAAGCAAACGGAAACCGTGATCGAATTGGGAGGGGAGATCCATTCCTTCTGCGGCAAGGTCGACGCCGACTTGTGGGTGAATGCACGGATGGCGGCACTCGGACTGGACGAACCCACCCCCAACCTGGCCTCGCTGGATGTCGCCGAGTCAAGTTTCACCGAGGGACGGAAGAAGATGTTACTCATGCGGCCGAAGTGGAGCGATCACGCCGAGGGCATCTCCACGAACGACGCCGTCACTCACTGGCAAAACTTCAGCAACTACATGTTCGAGATGTCCTACGGGAAGCTGGTGCTTGCCCCGCTCGGCAAGGGTTCCGACATCACTCCTGCCATGACGCTGCCTGGACTGGTCGCCGAATACAATAACTCTGGCCTCGGGAAGTTGTATCAAACCTGCCAGACGGTAGCCCGTGACACATTCAATTATGACCTCACTCAATACGACTTTCTTTATGTCTGCACCGACGGAAAACCAGCCGCGTCCTACTGCGGACTCGCCTTCGTGGGGGGCGTCGGTTTCCACCTCGCCAATCGCTGCTTCGACGCAGCAGTCACCACCCACGAATTCGGACACAATCTGGGTCTCAACCACGCACACTTTTGGGACACTTCCCTCCGAAGCGCCATCGGAGAGGGGCAAAACGTGGAGTATGGGGACAATAACGATCCCATGGGCGGCGGCGGTTCCCCCAACCACTACAACAGCCGCTACAAAAATTACCTAGGATGGATCAAGGACAGCGACATTGTGGATCTCAACGCAGCCGGCAGTGGGACCTACCGCCTGTACAGCTTTGATGGCAATGTCGGAACCGGGGTGCGTGGCCTGAAATTCCGACGCAGCTCCAACCAGAACTACTGGCTCAACTTCCGACAACGCAAAACCTCGAAGCAGGCCCTCATGAACGGAGTGCAGTTGCTCTGGAGCGGCAACGGGAACGAGGGAACCTATCTGCTCGATGTGCGGCTTAAGGGCAATGCCGACGACAACGCCATTGTCATCGGCAGAACCTTCAGCGATCCCACCATCGATTTCCATTTCACCCCCATCGGCAAGGCTAACACTTATCCCGAAGCCATGGACATTGTGGTAAACAGCGGAAAGTTCCCCACCAACCGGCCGCCCGTGGGCCTGGTGCAGGCCAGCCCGCAAGCCGCCGGCGAGAACCAGTTGGTGACATTTATCGTCGATGCCTCCGACCCGAATGGTGATGCGCTGGCGTATTATTGGGAGTTCGGAGATGGGGACTATTCCACCGACAACAGTCCCACGACGACCCACAGCTTTGCCAACGCCGGTGAATACGCGGTGCAGTGCACGGTCAGCGATATGAAAGGCGGCGTCGCTAAGCAGACCGTGATCGTGTCTATCGGAAGCCCATCCACCTTCCGCATCTCCGGCCACGTGGTCGATGCGGGTAACCGCCCGCTTGCCGGGATCCGCGTCTCCGCGGACGCGACCCACTACGCCCATTCGGACAGCGATGGCAGCTACACGATCGTCAACCTTCCCGCGGGCAGCTACAACGTCGACGCCATCGAACCGGTTGCGGGTGCCCTTTCGTTCGCCCATCCCTACTTCAACAATCCCGTAGAGGTCGGCCCCAGCCAATCCAACCTCGACTTCGTCGGAGTTACCGGCTCCTTGGTTATCAAAACTCCATTCATCGCGAAGCAGGCGACCGGATGGAAGTATCTGGATACCGGGGTGGATCAAGGAACTGCTTGGATCAACCCCACTTTCAATGACCGAACCTGGAAGACTGGCACCGGCCCCTTGGGCTACGGCGAAGGCGGCGAAGGAACCGTGATCTCTTTCGGAGCCAGCTCCAGCGACAAGATTCCAACCTATTACTTCCGCAAAAGCTTCGTCGTCAAAGACCCCCTTGCCTTCACGAATTATCTGGTGGAAGTCCTAAGGGATGACGGCATCGTAGTCCATCTCAACGGGAACGAAATCTATCGAAACAATCTGCCGAGCGGGGAGATTGGATACTCCACGCGAGCGTTGGACTCTGTAGAGCCCGACTCGTATCTCTTCACCTCCATCCCAAACTCGGAGCTGGTGGCAGGCACCAATTGGATCGCGGCCGAGATTCATCAGTCCACACCCAATAGTTCCGATGCCACGTTTGATTTGGCCTTCAGCGGCCAAAGCCTGTCCAACGTGGCGGGCTTCCATGTCGTGTACCTCAGCGAGCCCAAGGACCAATCCCGCTTGGTGACCGGCGAGGCAGTCAGCCTTCGGGCCACTGTCCAGACGGTGGGACTCGTCACCAAGGTAGCCTTCCTGGCTAACCAAACGCTGGTCGGCGAAACGGCCTCCTCACCCTTTGAGCAAGTGTGGGACGGGGCTCCCGATGGCGATCATGTGCTCCGAACCATAGCGACCATTGGAGGAATCCAAGTCACCTCGCCTCCGGTGCGAATCCGCATTGCTCCCAAGACACAGGATCCTCTGAAAATCGATCTCTTAGCCGCCAGGTCGGGATGGAAGTATTTGGCGCGTTCCACGAGCGCGGCCGCGACCTGGGCGCAACCCTCCTTCAACGACAGCACCTGGCTTGCGGGCTCAGCACCGCTGGGCTTCGGACAGCCGGGCGTAGTCACTACCCTGAACGGCGGTTCGTCCGGATCAAGGTATCCCACCATCTACTTCCGTCGCACCGTGGTGGTGGAGGACCCGGCTTCCATCACCACACTGACCGCCTCGCTCAAGCGGGATGACGGAGCGATTGTGTATTTCAACGGAAACGAAGTTCTGCGCAACAATCTCCCCTCGGGAACCGTCACGTATTCCACCCTCGCCTCCGGTGCGTCGGACAACGGTTCGGTGTTCTACAATTTCAATTTGCCGCGCGCGGCGATTCAGCATCTCACCCCCGGAACAAACACGATCGCTGTCGAAGTTCACCAATCGTCCGCCACCAGCTCCGATCTGGTGTTCGATCTCGCGCTCTCCGCCACCGCCGAGGTCATCCGCAGCCGGGGCTCCTGGCTCACGTCCCCTCTGGCCGGATCAACGCTTCCTTCAGCGGGCGGAATTGGTCTCAGCGCGGAAGCGGTGGCCGGCGCCACTCTGGGCATTGCGAAGGTGGAGTTCTTGGCCAACTCCGTCAAAATCGGCGAGGACACCAACTCACCGTTCTCACTCCAGTGGAACGATGCCCCCAGCGGCAGCTACCTGCTGCAGGCTGTCGCCACCGATTCCACGGGTGAGGAAATCCGGAGCGACACCGTGGCTGTTCAGATCAGCGCACCTCCCCCCGGTCGACAACTGATTAGCTCCGGCCAGCTCTGGCGGTATCTCGACGATGGCTCCGAGCTTTCCGACACCTGGAAGCAACGCAACTTTGATGATGGGTCGTGGAAGTACGGAGCGACGCGCCTGGGCTACGGCGTCCCTGACCTGGCCACGACGCTCAGCTGGGGAACCAACAGCCTGAACCGGCACATTACCGCGTATTTCCGGCGGTCGTTCGGAGTGGACAACCCGAGTGAGTTCGGCGGGCTCCTCGTCCGGCTCACCCGCAATGATGGTGCAGTGGTCTACCTCAATGGCCAGGAGGTATTCCGAGACAATCTCCCCGCCAGCCGTATTAGCTACAACACTCTGGCCCTGGAAAGAGTCGTGGGGACGCCGGCCGTCGCCACGCGAGAATTTGTGCTGCCGAGCCTGGGGTTGGTAGCCGGCACGAATGTCGTGGCGGTGGAGTTGCACCAACAGTCTCAGACCAGTGCGGATGCCGCCTTCGACCTCTCCCTCACCGCGCTCAGTGCCACCGCCTCGGCCTCACCTCTCAACCTCACAAGTCCCGCCGACCAAACCTACTTCAATCAGCCCGCCAACATACCCCTCTCAGCTGAGCTGATCGAGGCCGCCCCCGGTGCCCTCGTCGAATATTACGCCGATGGCCAAAAGATCGGGGGCAGCGATGTCCCCCCCTACCGCATCAACTGGACCGGAGCCGATGTCGGATCCCACACTCTCGAGGCTCGATCGGTCGAAGGAGCCACCGTTCGAATTAGTCCTCCCATCCATATCACCGTGGGCCTGCGCCCCGCACCGATCGTCCCGGTACTGGAGAAACTTATCAACCTCGCATCGCCTTGGCGTTACTGGGACGCAGCAACCCCGGTCGCAGCCGACTGGAACCAAAACAGCTTCGCTGACTCCACCTGGCTCCGCGGCAACGGTCGTCTGGGCTTCGGCTTGGATGGCGAAGCGACGACCCTCTCCGCCGGCCGGACCACCTACTATTTCCGTCGGGTCTTTACGGTCACCAACCCGGCGGCGTTCAACCAGCTGGTGGTGAGCCTCGCCCGCGACGATGGGGCGGTCGTCTATCTGAACGGAAAAGAACTCTACCGAAGCAACATGCCCGATGGACTCATCACCTCGAGCACTCCGGCACGTGACGTGGTGAATAGTCCCGACGAGACCACCTTCTTCGACACCGTCATTCCCTTAGGCGGCTCTGGCCTGAAATCAGGCGAGAACCTGCTCGCCGTGGAACTGCATCAGCAAACCGCCACCAGCTCGGATGCGGCCTTTGATCTTCAACTGATCGGTGTTGGCACCTCCGAACGCCGGGTCGCCCTCATCTCCCCCGCAAGCGCTGGGACCAGCCCTTCGGAAGAGACAATCGTGATCGAAGCTGCGGCTCAGTCCGGAAGCCCGGGTGTGAGCATTACCCGGGTCGAGTTCTTCGATGGGGCCGAGCGGCTGGGTGAAGTTCTGTCAGCACCGTGGATTCTACCCTGGCTGAACGCTTCAATGGGCGTGCACTCCCTGACCGCCCGCGCGTGGTTCAGCGATGGAACGAGCCAAGACTCCACGGCCGTCCGCGTTACGGTGGCCGCTCCGTTCGTCACCCAGCAGCTGGTGGCGGCGGATGGCGAGTGGAGTTACTTCGATCAGGGACAGAATCTCGGCACCGCCTGGCGAGAACGCACCTACAATGATTCGGCGTGGGCCACGGGGGCCGCTCGTCTGGGGTATGGTGATGACGGGGAGACAACTACGGTCAGCTTCGGCCCCAATGCCAGCAGCAAATACATCACCACCTACTTCCGTAAATCGTTCGAGGTGTCGTCGGAAGTAGTGCTGACGAATCTGGCCTTCCGCTATCAACGGGATGACGGCATCGCGGTCTACCTCAACGGAAAGGAACTCTTTCGGAGCAACCTGGCAGCGGCCGCTGGTTACAACACCCCCGCCCAAAGCCAGGTCAAAGGCGCCGACGAACAAACCTGGTTCAGCACCAACGTGGTCTCCACCAATCTGGTGGCAGGCGTCAATGTCATCGCGGTGGAACTGCACCAAGGGTCGGCCGGCAGTTCCGATCTCGGTTTCGCCCTAGAGCTTGTCGCCAGCGGCTACAGCAAGAAGCCGCCGACCGTCCGCCCACGACTCGAAGTGGCCGTTTTGGAATCCGGTGACATCCAGCTATCCTGGCCTTCCACCGCGGCAGGGTATCTCCTGTACTCGACTTCCGCAGTGGAGCAACCTGCGGGAATCTGGACTGTCGTTGCCCTTGCACCCTCAACCGTCGGGGATCGCTCCGTGGTGGTGGTGCCCCCGACCACCACAGCGCAGTTCTTCCGGCTGTTGAATTCCCCATAGCGCTCCGGCGAAACTTTGCTAGATTAAGGCAGAGAGGTTGTAGGTCCGGAGCGAGTGCTCCGCCGATCCAACACCGACAGCAGTCACTGGACAATACGTTGTGAAGCTCTTTAACTTTAATCGGGAAATCTGGCTGCCCAAGCCGGTGGCCGACCTTTTTCCCTTCTTCGCTGATGCCCAAAATCTGGAGACTTTAACGCCACCGTGGGTACAGTTTAAAATTCTGACTCCGCTCCCGATTCGCATGCACGCCGGAGCTTTGATCGATTACCGGCTCAAGATTCATGGATTTCCCGTGCGCTGGCAGACCGAGATCACTGCATGGGAGCCTCCGTTCCGCTTTGTGGACGAACAAAAACGCGGTCCCTATCGGCTTTGGATCCACGAACATCGGTTTGTGGAGAAGGACGGCGGCACCCTGATGACCGATCAGATTCGCTATGCGGTGTATGGGGGTGGCTTAATTGAAAAGCTGTTCGTTCGACGGGATGTTGAAAAGATTTTCGACTACCGAAACCGAAAGATGAGCGAGCTCTTCGGCGGAACCCAGGAGCCCCTGCCGTTGGCCGGGTAAAGCGAATCTGCGGCGTCGTCCGTGTGATCCGCGGGCAATAAATTTCTTTATCCCATTTCCTCGGAAAAGCCTGCAACTTTATCGAATCCCGGAGGGTTATCTGGAGGTGGCAATGTGCCACTGAACACAATACTGTTTATGGAAACCTTTCTTGCTCTGTGTGTTGGACTCGGACTGAGTGCCGCCTGCGGCTTCCGCGTTTTCGTGCCCATGCTGGGAATCAGCATCGCCGCTCACTCGGGCCATCTGACCTTGGCATCCGACTTCCAGTGGCTTGGATCGACCGCTGCGCTCATTGCTCTCAGCATCGCAACCGCCCTGGAGATCGGAGCTTACTATGTGCCCTGGCTGGACAACTTTCTCGACACCGTCGCTTCCCCGGCAGCCGTAGTGGCGGGCGTGATGGTGTCGGCATCGGTCATGACGGACATGAGCCCATTCCTACGCTGGGGCTTGGCCATCATCGCGGGCGGTGGCATTGCCGCTGCCGTCCAAGCCACCACGGTGGTCGCCCGAGGGGCCTCGACCCTGACCACTGGCGGACTCGGTAACCCCTTGCTGGCCAGCGTTGAACTCGGTGGATCCGTGCTCTCCACCGGTTTAGCAGTGATGGCTCCGGTGTTCGCCGTGGTCGCCGCGCTCACGATCGTGGGTTTGGTCGGGGTCACGGTGGTCCGCCGCCGTCAACGTTTTTCCAAACAAACCAGTTGACCAAAACCTAGTCATCACGTATTGGTCATTTTGTGATTCGGTTCTTGAATACTCGACTGCTGCTTAGCACCGGCCTGCTTCTGTGCAGGTCGGCGGTAGGGCATTGAGTTGAGACACAATTTCAAGACCCCACTGCCAAACCTGGCGGTGGGGTCTTTTGCTGTCCGGACCTGACGCGACGCCTGAGCGCCACCGCCGCTAACGAAAAACGAGCATGAAAAACCAGAAAATCTTGATCTTCGACACCACGCTCCGCGATGGCGAGCAATGCCCCGGCGCATCGATGAACCTCCGCGAGAAGCTGGAGGTAGCCCGGCAACTGGCACGGCTGAACGTGGATGTGATCGAAGCCGGATTTCCCGTGATCAGCGAAGGCGACTTTACCGCGGTCCAAACCATCGCCAAAGAGGTCAAGGGGCCCATCATCGCCGGGCTCGCCCGTTGTGTGGCCAAGGACATTGATGCCGCGGGAGCCGCCGTGAAGCCCGCGGGCAAGCGCGGACGGATTCATGTCTTCCTCGCCACCTCAAAAATCCACCGTGAATTCAAGCTCGGCAAGGCCCAGGACGAGATCATCCGCCTCGCGGTGGAAGGGGTGAAGCGAGCCAAAAGCTTCGTCGATGATGTGGAGTTTTCTCCCGAGGACGCCTCCCGTACGGAACCCGACTTTTTGATCCAGGTCTGCCGTGCAGTCGTCGCCGCCGGCGCCACCACCGTCAACATCCCTGACACCGTCGGATGGGCTGTCCCCGATCAGTTCGGTGCCCTGATCCGACAGCTCTACCAGGGGGTGGCCGAGTTCCGTTCCGGCAAGGCCATTATCAGCGTTCATTGCCACAACGACTTGGGTTTGGCGGTCGCGAACTCGCTCGCCGCCGTGCAGAACGGAGCCCGCCAAGTCGAATGCACCGTGAATGGCATCGGCGAACGCGCCGGCAATGCCTCGCTCGAGGAGATCGTGATGAGCCTCAAAACTCGGGCCGATGTGTACCGCGACTTCGAGTGCGGCGTTCGCTCGCGCGAGATCGTGAAATCATCCCGGCTGGTCTCCCGCATGAGTGGACTCGTGGTGCAGCGCAGCAAGGCCATCGTGGGTGAGAACGCCTTTGCGCACTCCAGCGGCATTCACCAGGATGGGATTCTCAAGAAACGGGAGACCTACGAGATCATGGATCCCTGCGAGGTAGGATGGGGCAAAACGGAGCTTCCGTTGACCAAGCACAGCGGCCGCGCCGCGGTTTCAGCCCGCTTAAAGCACCTCGGATTCAAAATGACCGAGGCCGAAGTGGCGGCCATCTTCGCCCGATTCAAGGAGATCGGCGACAAGAAGAAGTTTGTCTACGACGACGATCTCGCCACCTTGGTTGAAGGACATATCACGGAGATTCCGGAGACCTGGGCTCTGGAGTATCTTAACGTGACCAGTGGCAACCAAACCATCCCGACGGCGACGGTTCGTTTGCGTCAGGCCCAAGCTAAGGAGCCCGTCACCGATGCCGGGACTGGAGATGGACCCGTCGATGCGACGCTCAAAGCCATCGATCGGCTGACCAAGACCCGCGGCATTCTTATCGACTACTCCTTGCGCGCCGTTTCCCAGGGAAAGGACGCGCTCGGCGAAGTCACCATCAAGGCCGATTTCGGATCTGGTGAGCTGATCTCTGGAAAGGGAGCCAGCACCGACATCATCGAAGCCAGCGCGCGGGCCTACCTGAACGCGGTGAACCGCTTCCTGAACGAAGCCAGCTCCCAGCCCAAAGCGAAGAAGCGATCCAACCCGTAACCAAGCGGTGGCTGTCAGGTCATGGGTCACGGGGGGTGGGCCGACACGGCCCACACTCCGTTGTAGCGTCGTCCGTCCCGGGCAAGTCCCCAGGTGTGTTTAGAAACGCGTGCCCTGAAATGATTCCGACTCCGTCGGGGCTACAAAAGCTGTAGAGGGCTACAGCACTCCAAATGGCGTGCCCGGCTCGCGAAGCGTCTGGGAGTTGATCGAGAAACGATCCGACCAAGCTTATAGTTCCTTAGTCGCGCAGGCCTCTGCGGCTTTCGGAGCCCCGACGGAGTCGGGATCCCCTCCCCCCCTTCTACCCCCTGCCCCCGCTGCACCCGCCCTCGTCGCTTTCCCATTGAAACCAGCGGTCCGCGTTGGCAATGTCTCCGGAGTGTCTTGGGAACCCCGGCGTCAATGAACCAAACTCAGTCGATGGTAGCCCGGCTCTGCTGCAGCCTGGCCTCTCCCCACCCCGTTTTCAGCAAAGCCCGCGTAGCCCGCGGGTGGTTCACGCTTTTCCTGCTTCTCATCGGTCTCAGCGCCGCCCCGAAGGACGTCCAAGCCGCCACCGCCGAAGCTCAACTGGATCGTGCCACCGCATCCGTCGGCGAAACTGTCACCCTGAGTTTGCGGGTCGAAGGAGCCACCTTGCGCGGAGGGCACCCGCCCCCTCCCAGTCTGGACGGCCTCAAGGTTACTCCCGCCGGCCAATCCTCACAAATATCCATAGTCAACGGCCGACGCTCCATGCAACTCCAGCTCACCTACCAGGTAGAGCTGGAAAAGCCCGGAGATTACACCATTCCCTCGTTCAACGTTCCGACGGACGCCGGGACCCTCCGGACTCGCCCGCTCTCCCTCAAGGTCACCAAACCCTCCCCGATGAACCTGGCCAATTCCCCAGCGTTCCTCCAGATCGCCGTCCCGAAGAAGGAAGTCTACCTGGGGGAACTTCTGCCAGTGGATATTCAACTCTATGTAGAGGAAGCTCGCCTCGTTCAAGGACCTCAGCTCACTGGCGAAGGATTCAACGTCGGCAAGATCGCCGATCCTACCAAGGCCAATACGCGGATCAACAACCGCAACCTGACGCTCGTCACCTTCCGCACGGTTGTCACTCCGGTCAAGACCGGGCCGTTGTCCCTAGGCCCCGTGTCGATGATTCTCGATGTCCCCGTCCCCGGCAGTCGCCCGGATGTGTTCTTCGGCCGACCCAGCCAACGGATGAAACCAACGTCCGAGGAGGTCAAGATCACGGTGTTACCCTTGCCCGCCGGCGCCCCTCCTGAGTTCACCGGCGCGGTTGGCAAATATGAGATGAGCTATACCGCGGGCCCCACCACCCTGGCGGTCGGCGATCCGATCACCCTCAAGCTGGCCATCTCCGGACAGGGAGCCATCGAAGGACTCACGCTCCCGAAGCTCGATCACTGGAAGGGCTTTAAGTTCTATCCCGCCAGCACCCGCACGGAGCTGGGAGATCCCCTGGAGCTGGGAGGCACCAAGTATTTCGAGCAAGTGGTCGTGCCTCAAAGTCCGGAAACCCAAACGCTCCCGGCCTTCCAATGGAGCTTTTTCGATCCGGATGAGCGAGTCTATCGGACGCTCACTGGTGCCGCGATTCCCCTGCAACTCAGCTCTGCAGCGGTCTCGAGCGCTCCGCCGCCGATGCTGGGAACCAATGGCCCGGCCGGAGGGGCAGACCGAGCCTCGGGACTCCTCCATATCCGGCCGCAAATGGGCATCGCTCTGCAAGCGCCCCGTCCCCTGTGGGATCAACCTTGGTTCCTGGTAGCTCAGCTGATTCCCATCGGATTGTGGGGCGTGCTCCGCCTCCAGCGGCTGCGACAGGAGTCCTTGGCCAACAACCCGCGACTGAAGCGTCAGCGCGAAGTCGGAGTTCTGGTCGCCGCCGGCCTCCGGGATCTGCGGACGCAAGCGAGCGGACAACAGCCGGACATCTTTTTCGAAACCATGGTGAAGGTGTTGCGCGCCCAGATCGGCCAGAAACTGGACCTCCCGGAATCCGGCCTGACGGAAGCAGTCATCGACGAGAAACTCGCGCCGCGGGGCCTTCCAGCGGAGGCAGCAACCGAACTCCACGACTTGTTCCGCCAGAGCAATCAGTTTCGATATGCCCCCCAAATGACTGCCGCAAAACTCACTGAGTTGGTTCCACGGGTGGAGAAGGCCTTGAACGCGATCAAGAGCCTGCCGGATTAAAGAACTGTCACGTCACGACGAGCAACTAACGCCGCCCTCCGGAGTTGAACCCAGCAGAGACGCACTGCTTCAGCTCGGGAGGTCGACATAAAACAGGCATGGATACCGACCCGAAACCTCAGCAACAGTGGCAAGGTCTCAAACGCTTTCTTGTGGGAGGCAACATCAAACGCACACTGGCGCGGGTCGCGCTCTTGATCGCCACGGTGGTGATCACGTATCGCTATTTCCTTATGCCCTTCGTGGTCTCAGGTGACAGCATGCTCCCGAGCTATCTGGACGGCGATGTCCACATCGCCTACCGCCGCGCCTATCGACAATCTCCCCCGCAACGAGGAGACGTAGTCCTCATCGATATCGCCGGAGGTAAACAGTTTTTGGTCAAACGAATCGTGGGCCTGCCGGGCGAACGCTTTGCCATCAAACAAGGCGTCGTCCACATCGATGGACAGCCCCTCGAGGAACCGTACGTCAAATCCCACAACCGCACGTGGAACCGACCGGAAATCATCCTCCGCCCGGACGAATACTTCTTCATCGGCGACAATCGATCGATGGACATGCCGCTTCATACCGCCGACACCATTCGAATCGAACGTATTACCGGAAAGGTCATCTATTGAATCGATCACGCCTGTTACTCCTCTTGGCGGTCGCCGCCCTCGTCGCAGTTCTCGCCTATTGGCTGTGGCCGGCGGACGACCGAGCGCTCATCAAAAATCAGATGAAACAATTGGGCAGGCTGGCCAGTTACTCCGCTGAAGAACACCCCATTTCCAAGCAACGCGCGATCGGGCAGATGAAGGCGCTCTTCAGTCCCGACCTAGTGGTGCAAGTCAACATGCAGCGAGGGCGCTCCCAAAGCATCGAAGGGCGATCCGACTTCATGGAACTGGTTCAGCAAGTCAGATTTGGCGTCCCGGCCATCCAACTCGATTTCGATGTGACGTCCGTCGAGCTGCCACCGGACCATCGCAGCGCCGTGGTGCTCATGACGCTCAGCGCCAAGATCGGCTTGGAGCAGCAACAGGAGTATCAGGAAATGAAGGCCATCCTGGAAAACACGTCCGACGGATGGCTGATTAAGCGGCTCGAGACGGTGAAGACCTACGGACGCTAGCAGGCCGTCGGACTTAGAATATCGTTCCACAGGGTGCCCGGCAGGGCTATTGTTTGGGTCCAGGATTTTCTAGGCGTCGGCCTGCTAGAACCACCCCGACTCCGAGTCGGGGTATCGCGGAGGGGCTCTCCCTGCGGAACCCAAAGCTGCTACCTCACTTTGGCCTCGAGGAAAGCCTTCACAGCATTGGCTCTTTTTCCGCAGGAAAAATATCTAGCAGCAAACACTGCCGGCGCGATCCTAGGGTTTGCTCATCTCACGACAACGGTGCCATCGCGCCGGCAGTGTTTGCTGCTAGAGCTGCACCGACGATGTCCAACAAGACGTAAACACTTCCTTGAAGGAGGCCTCTGCCTTCAGGGCAGCCTCGAGGCCTGAGAACAACGCAAAGGTTGTTGACCCGCTCCCCGACATCAGTTGCCCCAGCGCGCCGGCTTTGGCCAAAAACTCCTGATAAACGCTCAACACCGGATACTTCTCCAACGCTGGCGCTTCGAGCGAGTTGTAGAGCAAACGTCCTACCTGGTTGCGGTCCTCCGACTGCAACGCCTGGGCCATCGCCTGAGCTCGCCCGGGAGTGCCGTGGATCGCCGAAGGAAATCGCGCCAGCTGCTGATAGGCCCAGGGGGTGGAGATGCCAAACCCCGGGTGTACCAGAAACAGGGCGCAACCGTGGAGCGCCCGCTGGGATTCCAAGGAAGTCACCTGCTCCCCGCGTCCTGTCGCCAGGGCCGGCTTGGATTGCAGAAAAAAGGGCACATCAGAACCTAGCCCCGCCGCCAGCTTATCCAGCACGCCCGGCGTCAGTGGGTTGCCGAAAAGCTGATTCAATCCCAGGAGCGTCGTGGCCGCGTTTCCACTTCCTCCCCCGAGGCCGGCAGCCATCGGAATCCGCTTTTCGAGGTGCAGGCGCAGTCCCTGTTGAATCCCAGCCTCGCGGAGAAAGGCGCTGGCTGCGCGGTGGACCAAGTTCGTCGAGTCGACAGCCAGAGTGGGATCGCTGCAGGTCAGCGTGAGAGCCGAGGTAGAGGCTGACGATTCGAAGCGAAGCCGGTCGGTCAGCGGCACTGGAAACATCACCGTCTCAAGTTCATGAAATCCATCCGGCCTCTTCCCGAGGATATTCAGAACCAGATTGACCTTGCAGGGGGACTCGAGCTCCAGCATGGGAAATAAAAAAGGCGCCAACAGCATCTGTCGGCGCCTTGAAAGAGGGTCGGCTTAGTTTCCTTCGAACACCCGGAACCGGCTGCCAGGGATGGAGCGCCCGATGATTCCACCGTTGAAACCCAGGTCGCTGCTCGCGTCCATGATCGGATCGGTGGGCATGCCCGGCTTCAAGCTGGTAGGATAGGCCGGATTCTCGCTCAGTTTCATGCCACCGTAGGGATAGCGGGTGGACCCGATGGAGTTATCCGGCGCAATGTAGCCCTTGGGGGTAAATTTGGCTTCGTACGAGGGGAACGGGAAGGTCGCGATTTCCCAGGCGCCGTAGGCAGTGCGCGCCAAGCTGCGGTTAAAGCCGCGCACCACGCCGGTGGTGTAGGCACTCTGCGGGCCATCCCACAAGGTGGTCTGCTCGATCGAGCGTTGCATCTCGCCGAGGCGAGCGAATTCCGTGGCGTTACGAATGCCACGGCCGAGTTTCTGTTCCGGGCCCGCGCAGCCCACGCCGCACAGGGAGGCCACAGCCACGAGAGCTGACAGTTTGAAAAGCGTTTTGGTCATACAGAGCTTGTGAAGCGTAGGGGGGCTCCCCTGACAAAGTAAAGTCCTGATTTTTATGTTCTGCTGAACTTTTTATCGTCCCAAATTCCACCGACTTAATCGGTCCATTCCATGATTTCAGACCAACCCAACCCGAAAACGGCATGCTCAAGTTTATCGCTGGGTAGGGAGAGACTCTGTCGAGCCCATGAATACCCTCAGTGTGCGTGAAGGTCTTCGACTCGCCGCGATGAGCGATGGCGGGTAAACAAATCTAAGATGGCTCACTCCTACCGTCGCGGGGCCAAATCTTTGATCCGGATATTCCGGAACCAGACCTCATCGCTGTGGTCCTGCAATAGAATGTGGCCGAGAACAGGCTTACCGAATCCTTCCACCTTCTTAAACTTGCTTTTGGCCACCCCTTCAACCACCTCCGGACTGCCCATCTCATAACGCAGGGCGAGCTTCCCGTTCAGATAGTGCTCCACGCGATTGCCCTTCACCAGGATCCGGGATCGATTCCACTCCCCCGCCGGTTTGACCGCCGGCTTATGGGGAGGCAACACATCATAGAAGGCAGCCGTCTGGTGCAACGGCCCCGTCCTGGCATCCGGGTGAAGCGCATCATCAATCATCTGATACTCATGGCCTATTGCCGAGCCGCGCTCCTCAATGATGAAGTATTTTAGCCCGCTGTTGGCACCGTCGGCCACCTTCCATTCCCAGCGCAGGTCGAATTCCTGGAACTTTTGTTCGCTGATGATGTCGCCACCCCCACCTTTGCTGGCATGCACCAGGGCGCCGGACTCCACTCGCCAACCCTTGTCGGGGAAGCCGGGCTTTTTGAACCCACGCCACCCGGCGGTCGTTTTGCCATCAAAGAGGTTCTGCCACCCTCGCTTGGACGAGGAATCCGCAGCCACCGACGGCAACGCTGAAGACATGCTCACAATGACTAGAGCCCAGGCGAACAGAGAACGGGGAATGCGCATGGACAGTTTACTACTCCGACGGGACCCCGAAAGTCCAGACCGGAGGCGGAGGCGGGCTCCGGGTGAGATTGGAAGTGGCTGAAATTCAAGTCCTGCTCCACGCGAGGAGGTAGGGAGAGACTCGGTGGGCTCAACAGAGTTTCGCCCTACACCTCTCCGCGACAAACACCCCGCTTGAACTTGGCAGAATGAGGATTATAACGGTTTCCACCACCCACTTATGCAATCCAAAGCAAAGACCGTAGGAGCTTACCTCAAAGACCAATCACCGGAGCGAAGACGGGTGCTGCAGGCGATTCGAAAAGTCATCCTCGCGAATCTGGATCGAGATTTCGAAGAGGGGATGCAATATGGCATGATTGGTTATTATGTGCCTCATCGGGTGTTTCCACCGGGATATCACTGCGATCCCCGTCAACCCCTGCCGTTCGTAGCGCTGGCCGCTCAAAAGAATTACTACTCCCTCTACATGATGGGGCTTTATGTCGGCACCGAGGAAGAGGCAGCCTTCCGCAAGGCCTGGGCGGCCACCGGAAAAAAGCTGGATATGGGCAAATGCTGCGTTCGGTTCAAGTCACTGGACGACCTGCCCCTCGAGCTTATCGGACACCAGATCGCCCGTGAGACCGCCCAGAGTCATATCCGGCGCTACCAGGAAAGCCTGCCGGCTGCCCGCCCTCGACCAGCCCAGCCGGGGTCCAAGACTCCCAAACCAGGCAGGAAGCCCCGACTCCGAAATCGGTAGCCGGGCATGGCGATTTTTCTTGGTTCCAGACCATCAGTAACGCTATCTCCCACCTATGCCAAAAAAGATCCTAATCATCACCGATGACGCTGGCGAATCGTTCGAGATTCTCTATGCCCAGCATCGGTTCAAAGAAGAGGGCTGGATCCCGGTCATTGCCTCGACCCAGAAAAAACGGCTCAACTCCGTCATCCATGATTTTTATCCCGGATGGACCACCTACGTCGAAAAGCCCGGCTATCTCATCGAGAGCGATATCGCCATCAGCCGAGTTAAATCCCGGGACTTCGCAGCCATCCTCCTCATCGGCGGCCGTGCGCCCGAGCATCTGCGCCATGATGCCAAGTTGCTGCAGCTGGTGCGCGAGTTCGATGATGCCGGCAAATGGATTTTTTCAATCTGCCACGGAATCCAGATTGTCCTGGCTGCGGGGTTGGGCACCGGACGCACCCTGACTTGCTACCGCAACATCCGCTGTGAGGTGGAACAGTGCGGAGGCAAATGGGTGGATCGCGAAAGCGTTCGCGACGACCGGCTCATTACCTCCCAAACCTGGGAAAGCCATCCGGAGTTCTACCGCGACATCTTCAACGCCCTGCGCGAATAGATAGCCAGGGCCAGGAGTTCGACTACGAGTCCGCCTAATCGCTCCACGCAGGGACCTTCATGCCGACACCCACGAAATCCGACCGGAACCGAGAGTCGGGAACCCCCCTCGCGTTCCGGCTGCCATCTGGCCCCAGTTCCATCGAAAAGGGTAGCACCCTCAAAGACTTATTGGATCGCGAAGCCATCGACTGTCTGGCGCACAACCTGTCCCTCGTCCATCCCGAATTCAATGCCAAGGAATTCAAGAAGACCGCCCTCGATGGCCTCGAGCCGCTGGCGATCCTGCAGCGGGGTCATCATCTCGCGCGGGCCTTGAGGGCCCACCTTCCAGGGAACTACGATCAGGCGATTTCCACACTCCTCACCTCACTCACTCCACCTCAATCGGCCACTCAGGATCTCGGGCTCGCTGTGTTCTTTTACCTGCCACACGTGTCGTTCATCGCGACCTACGGCCTAGATCCCGGGCACAACGGCGGCCGTGATCCCTTTGAAATCTCGATGAAGGCGCAGTATGAGATCACCCAGCGCTTCAGCGCGGAGTTTTCGATCCGCCCATTTCTCATCCAACGCCAAAAGGAGACCTTGGCGCGCCTGATGAAGTGGACCCGTGATCCAAGCCCTCACGTCCGACGCCTGTGCTCGGAAGGCACTCGCCCTCGGCTGCCGTGGGCCATGCGGATCCCCAGCTTCGTCAAGGATCCGAGTCCCGTGCTGCCGATCCTGGAGGCATTGAAGGATGACGTTGACCTCTATGTCCGACGGAGCGTCGCCAATCACATTGGGGATATCGCCAAGGACCACCCGGATCTGGCGTTTGAAATCTGCGAGCGCTGGGCGAAGGGGGCATCCGCCGAGCTTAAGTGGATGATCCGCCACGCCGTCCGTCATCCCGCGAAGAAGGGTGTTAAAGCGGCGCTGCGCCTGCGCCAACTCGCCGCAATCTGACGAGGCGCAGGAACCGTTTCTTTAAACCGCAATGGACGCAAAGGACGCAATGTCGGAAGGGGAAAAGACCCCGATTTTTCTCACACTAAGCCACTAAGACACGAAGCTCCGATCCGAGAGAAACCCGTTGGGGGCGGAACAAAAAAGAAGTCGTATTCCATCTTTCGGTGGTCCCACATCGCGTCCTTTGCGTAGGTATGAGTTTTGTCCAGCGGTCCTGAAAGACTCAGGCAGCATTGCAGAACGGACGGAAACGGGGCCACCATAAGGGCCAGTTGGTCTTGCTAACTAGCTGGCGGCATTACGGGAGACCCTCGAGAAGAACGCTTG
>JAEUHE010000047.1 GCA_016793885.1 Verrucomicrobiales bacterium | reverse complement strand
CGTTGTTCGTCGCTTACGTATTTCGCTCAATACGCTCGCTCCTCACGCCTCGGTTTTCGCAAAAACCTACTACGCAACCGCATGCCGCCCTACTGCATGGATTGGGCTTTAGGAGGTGCGGTGCTCAGAGTCACGACCGTGCCGCCTCCGCTTGAAAGCGGAACTGCGTACGGGGGAGCATTATCCAAACGAATTCTTTCGATCAACAGGCACGCACGGTCAATCTTCTTCGTCATGAACACCGTGACGTGCTGATTTGCCTAGCAGTGAAACAAAGGTGCGGACCGAAACGCCGACGGAACGATGGATGCAACCTAACAAAAAATGAGCTTTCCAGACTTGGAATTACCAAGACAATTTCGGCATGCCAACTAGGTGCGGGAATCAGATGGGGACCACAAATGGTTTTTCTGCCAGCCATGCTGGCGGTTATGCACGGGCAGGGAGGGTGCGGCCGCTGAGTCTATGGATGGTGGCGATCGGGGTTTTATGGATCGTCCTCGATGGTCATGAGACTGCGACCGCCAGCACGGTGCAGGGCCGGGTGGTGGATGTGAACGGGGTGGGGGTGTCGGGAGTGACGATCGAGATCGTGCAGGTGGGGGGCGAGTTGCCGCCTTGGAATGTCGTTACGGGGGAGGACGGCCGCTATCAGATGGATGATGCGCTGATCTTTGGGAACTTGGACATAACCGCTTCCAAGAGGGGGTTCGTGTTCTTGCCGCGGGTCAAGAGTGTCTTTGATCCAGGGAATAGCGTCGTGACCGCGGATTTCGGCGGTTTTACCGAATCTCCGGTCGAATCGTTGGATCCTCAGTTTGATCGATTGGGAATCGTGCTGAATGGAACCGTGAATCCGATCGGCTTGGCGACGGGGGCATTCTTTGAGTATGGAAGCGCCAATGGATTGGTTCAAAGAACCGAAACCATCCTGCTTGGCGGTGGAGCAGATCAACCCATCAGTGTGCGGCTGTCGTCATTCGTGAGTAACGGACAGGGGGATCGGTTTTTCGCAAGATTGGTCGCCACGAACCTGCTGGGACGGAGCCAGAGCAGCATTCGCGAGGTGTCGTTACCGACCTTCCTGCCGCGCTTCACAGCGCGTGCGACGGATGCTTTGGTCGGACCGAACGTGCTCGTCGGAGACGCGAACGGCGCAGGTTCGATGGACTTCTTTCTCTTCGACCAGGACTCCTCCGACGGGCGGCCTCTCTGGCGTTCTTCGGACTTGTTTTCCTGGAATGCGCAATTGTTCTGTCTCGGATGTGGCGTGAGCTCTTTTATCGATGGACAGGTCATGGGGGCCGCATGGACGGACGTCAACTATGACAACCGTCCGGATATGCTAGTGGCGGCAAGCCCAACGGGCCGAGTCTTGCAAAACACGGATGGGGGACTCGTTCCGACGGGTCGCTTCGAGGTGGGATTTCAGAACGGATCCACCATGCGGGTATTGGATCTCAATGCCGATGGTCTGCAGGACTGGGTTATGTCGGGGACTGAGATCATCACCTCGATCCAAGCTGCTGATGGTTCGTTCAAAACCGATACACTGGCTCGACTGCCCGGAGAGGTAAGCCATTTAGTCGCGGGAGACGTTGATGCTGATGGCTGGCCTGATCTCGTGGCGGCCTTAAATTTTTCAACGGAGAGCCCAGCCCTCGTCTTACTTCGCGGTTCAAAAACAAATGGGTTCAATTTCGATCCTGTTTCGGGCGCGCTCTTGCCGGCCAATGAAGAGTTCGACGCGGAAATGGGATTGGCTTTAGCCGATCTCGATGGCGACGGAGCCTTGGACATTGTTTCCGCAACCCGGGATCGGGACGGAGCTGTGGTTTTCCAGATCCTGTGGAACGATGGGACGGGGCAGTTCAACGATCGCCATTTCCGAAAAGTGCAGAACGACCGCATTTTCGGTTTCACCCGACCTGAGGTGGTCACTGGTGATTTCGACAATGACGGGTTGGAAGAAGTGTTGCTCTCGGGTAACCCGGCCTATCGCGTGAGCGCACGAGGCCGACAGGTGAAGGTGGAGGTGGAGCGTGAGTTGAGTCCCGACGTCGGGCAGATGGAGCGGATGGATGCCGATGCGGATGGGAGATTGGATCTACTGCTGGTGTCCTCGCGGTCGGGTCAATCGGCCGAGGCGACCGTCATGCGCAATCATGAAGTGGCGACGAACCAGCCACCCAAAGCTCCGACCGGACTACGGATGGAACGCAGCGCAGACCATCTCGTGTTGAGATGGGAGGTAGGACAGGGGGACGACCACACTCCGCCAGGCACCCTCACCTGGAATGTGAGGGTGGGCACCACGGCTGGTGGGACGGAGGTGCTGTCGCCCCTTTCGGATCTCCCGACTGGCCGTCGGAAGATATTGGAGTCCGGCAATGCGGGCATCAACCGGTTCTTGAACCTGAAGTTGGGTGCTGGAGTGAGACGGTTTTATTGGGCGGTGCAGGCAGTGGACGCTGGGTATCTGGGTGGGGAATGGTCGGCCGAGCGCGAGGAAATCCTGGATCAAAACTTCAGGCTTATTGAGGTGGTGCTCGAAGCCGATGGCTCCGTGAGAGTGGTCGGGGCAGGGGCTGGGGGTTTAGGAGCTGTGCTGAATGTATCCGAAGATCTGGTGACTTGGACGCCCCTGTTGCCTTTCGTGAGAGTGGGAGATCGATTCGAAGCCCGCGATACTCGAGCGAGGGCAGCAGGGGGCCGATTCTATCAGGCGCGATAGCGTGAAAATCGCGTCTCGAGACCTGAGCCCCGATCGGGATCCGATTCGGGTGGGCAGCAGGATGGAACTTTCCATGCTCCGTTGCCTCGTGTAACAAGGGTGGAAACGCCTAACCCATGAAACGCCTGTTCATCGTTCTCGCGCTCCTCGCCTGTGCCTCCGCGCCCGCGGCGGACAAGCCTAACATCATTTTCATCTTCTCAGACGATCACGCGCAGCACGCCATCTCCGCGTACGGGTCGAAGGTCAACCACACGCCTCACATCGACCGGCTCGCGAAAGAAGGCGCGCGTTTCACACGATCCTTCTGCATCAATTCCATTTGCACACCCAGCCGCGCCACCCTGCTCACCGGGCAGTACTCGCACGTCAACGGCGTGCCCGTCTTCAACCGCTTCGATGGCGGGCGCGATCACGTCGCGAAACATCTTCAAAAGGGCGGCTATCACACCGGCATGATCGGCAAGTGGCATCTTGGCAGCGACCCCACTGGCTTCGACCGGTGGCTGGTGCTGCCCGGCCAGGGCGCTTACTGGAACCCCGTCTTCCTGGCGCCGGGACGCAAGCTCACCCTCGAAGGCCACTGCACGGACATCACCACGGAGTTGGGTCTGGAATTCATCAGGACCCGACCCCAGGACAAGCCATTCTTCCTCATGCTCCATCAAAAGGCGCCCCATCGCGCGTGGCAGCCAACCCAGCGCCATATTGAGATGTTCAAGGATAGGGCCATTCCCGAGCCGGCGACCCTCTTCGATGACTACGCCACGCGCCCGACCGCGCTGCTCACCAACGAGCAGACCATCGCGCGCGACCTCACACGCCGCGACCTCAAGCTCACCCCGCCCGCCGACTTAAAAGACTCAGATCTGAACAAGTGGCTGGATACGAGTCCCACCGAGCTGGAAATCGACGGCAAGACGCTGACCGGACGCGAACTGGTGCAGTGGAAGTACCAGAAGTACATGCGCGACTACCTCGGCTGCGTGCAGGGCGTGGATGACAGCGTGGGCCAGGTGCTCGATTACCTCGACACGACCGGTCTGGCGAGGAACACCATCGTCATCTACTCCTCCGACAACGGCTGGTTCCTCGGCGATCTCGGTCTCTACGACAAGCGTTTCATGTATGAGCCGGGCCTCAATGTCCCGCTCTTGGCCCGCGGTCCGGGCATCAAGGTCGGGGCCACCCCGGCGCAATTCGTTTCCAACCTCGACCTTGCGCCCACGTTTCTCGACCTCGCCGGGCTGCCCGTGCCGGAGTTCATGCAAGGCCGCTCGCTTGCGCCGCTGCTCCGCGGCGAAGCGCCGAAGGACTGGCGCACGTCGGTTTACTACCGCTATTACCATTCGCCGGGCCACCACAACACCGTCGCCCACCTCGGCGTCCGCACGGCCACGCACAAGCTCATCCACTACTGGAAGCCGGATGTGTACGAGCTGTTCGACCTCACGAAAGACCCCACCGAGCAGCGGAATCTCCTCCACTCCGCTTCCGACGCAACGCGCCCGGAAGTCGCCGCCCAGTTTGCCGAGTTGAAAGCCGAGATCGTCCGCCTGCAAAAACAGTTCAACGACGACGGACGCTACGCCGACCCCGCGACGTGGCCTAAAGGACCCGTGGACGGCCCCTTTGACGATAAACCGTCCAGCGGGAGAAAGACCGTTGCCGAAGCCATCGCTCTCTCCGTCTCTGAGTGAAACGATTGGGTTCCTTCTGATGCTGAATTGGAGAATGAAGAATGGTGAATAGTGGACTACTCTTGCTTGATGGGGCAACTGGCACGGAGCTGAACCGGCGCGGGGTGGACACCGACCTGCCAATGTGGTCGGCGAATGCGCTCACCACGGATGCCGGTGTGGATGTGTTGCGCCAGATCCATCTGGACTATCTGAACGCGGGCGCGGATATCCTGACCGCCAACACCTTTCGAACGCATCGCCGCGCACTGATTGGCCAAGGGCACGCCGCGCGCGAACTGACCAGGCGAGCTGTGGCGACCGCCCAGGAAGCTGTCGTTCAATCGGGTCTGCCTGCACAAGTGGCGGGGTCGGTGGCTCCGCTGGAAGATTGTTATCGTCCCGACCTGGTTCCGCCTGATGACGAATGCTGCGCCGAGCATTCCGAGCGCATCCGTGATCTCGTGGATGCGGGCGTTGATCTCCTGTTGATCGAGACGATGAATTCGATTCGGGAGGCCGTCATCGCGGCCCAAGTGGCGACGATGACTGGCCGGCCGACCTTCGTCAGTTTTGTGTGCGACCGCGACGGTCGAATCCTGTCTGGCGAGTCGCTGGCGGCTGCCGCTGGCCTGTTGTTACCGCTGGGGGTGAAGGCCCTGGGCGTCAACTGCGGTGCGGCTCACACGCTGGCCAAGCCGCTGGCCGAGTTGCGGGCGGCCTGTGGCCCTGATTTTCCGCTGATCGCCTATGGCAACATTGGCTATGCCGACGAGGCGCAAGGCTGGATCAACACGGATGCCGTCAACCCGGATAGTTACTGGCAATGTGCTCAGACGTGGCCGGCGCAAATTGTGGGCGGGTGTTGTGGCACCACACCGGAGCATATTCGCCAGCTAAGGGAGCGAGCGAAAATAACTTCGGCTTTTGGCGGGAGCGCTGCGTCTTAAATCGCGACGCTGGGACGCAAGGTCGTGGAGAGTGGACACCTCCGAAAGGCGGACGTGAATCCAGGCGATGAACCTGGCCGGGCTCCGCTGTTGCGGAGGACTCCTGACGTTCCGCCGTCGCCGAGGCTATGGTGGGACGAGCGTCCCCTACAGTCCGAAGTGTAGGAGCCGAGGTTGACGAGGCTTGGCTCATGGAGGGTAGCTGGCTGTGATCGGGCTGATCTGCACGATCCGTCGGTTCTCACTGATTGATTGCTCCTCCGCGTTTTCCGCGCCTCCGCGAGAAAAGATCCCTCCCCTGACTCCATAGGACTGCCGGAATCTCTCGCGGAGGCGCGGAGAGCGCGGAGAGGAAAGAGTTCATGGAGAGACCGGGGGTTCAAGAGCCCGCTGACGGCCATGTCCACCCGACCCGGCGTCGCTACTTCCGGACGATCCTCCACTGACCGGGTCGACGCCGAGCAGGGAGAAGGAAGGACGTGATTTCATCTTAATGATTATGGATTTGTGCGTCATGGTGGAAGGTAGGACGTTTAAAACTTATCCCCGTTCTCCTCCCTACAGAAAGACTCACGAACCCAAGGTGCAGAATATTTCAACTTTTTTCCTGAGCTGACGAAAACACTATTGGCGTCGTGCTGATTTCGCAGGCGTGGCAATCCCGAGATGCAATCATGAACCGTTACTTAGTCTTTACCTATTACGTTGGCCGCTCCTGTGGGGGTATGAAGGATTTGTTGGATTCATTTCCTTCGGTGGCTGAGGCACTGGAAAACCTGCTTCCAGAACCAACCCGGTATTTCCAGATCGTGGACAGGAACACTCTAAAGATCGTCAAAGAAGGTCTGACGGCCTTCAAAGACTGCGATCCGAAGTATTTCTCGATGGAAGGATGAATCCTCGGAACCGCCTCTCTTGTAGGTGAGCATCTGGCGGCCTGCGGCCCTGATTTTCCGCTTATTGGCTATGGCAACATCGGCTATGCCGACGAGGCGCGAGGCTGGCTCTACACCGAGGCCGTCAACCCGGATAGTTACTGGTAGGAGCCTTGCGTCATAACTTTGATCAACGCTCGATCTCTGCGCGGGCGATGAGTTCCTTGCCCTTGCCACTCTCGCCCGTGACAAGCACAGCGGCGTCCGTCGGCGCGACGATTCATCCGTATCCGACGTACGCTGAAAGCATCCCAACAGCAACACTTTTCTGAGCAGTTCCGGGAGGCCTAAAACGACACCGGGAGTGGCTTTGTTGGACACCCTCAAAATGATGGCTTGTGCTGTAACCTTTACGCCGTAGCATTCCGGAATTCAGCACGTAACCCACGCCCGAAGAGGAGAAAGGACGAGCATGGCATTTGGGACCGCACTGAGAATATTGGGAGTTGCAGCTTTTTTGGGGCTAAACGCCAAAGCGGCTCACGCAGACAAACCCCGGACTTTGGATTCCAACGCCGTTCAAATCGCGCGCTCCGTTACCATTTACCGCGATACTTATGGTGTTCCCCACGTTTTCGGACCCACCGATGCAAGCTGCGTCTTCGGTTACGCCTATGCGCAGGCTGAAGACAATTTCTGGCAGGTGGAGGACAACTATATTCGATCCATTGGACGTTCCTCGGAGGTGTACGGAGACCGAACGTTGGCAGATGATCTTTTAAACCACGCCCTGGAAATTCCAAAACTCTCGCAGCGGGAGTATGAGCAGGCCACTCCGCGTGTGCGTGAAATCTGCCAGGCTGTGGCTGAGGGTTTCAACTACTACCTTTCCCGAAACGCGACTGTTAAACCGCGGTTGCTCCAGCGATTCGAGCCGTGGCATGTGTTGGCCCTTTATCGGTTCACCGTTTACCAGCTTTGGGCTTTTGAGCTGACGGGTGTGAAAGCGGCGGAGATTCTAACCGCTGTCTCGGAACTCGCCACAGATGGCAAGACGATCAAGAGGGCTTCCTCGAAGTCCGAGAAGATCGACCCCAAAGAGCGCCAGGACCATCCGGAGCCGGTCATTGGATCGAATATGTGGACCGTCGGCCCGACCCGGAGCGTTTCTGCGCACGCAATGTTGTTCATCAATCCTCACCCACACTTTTTCGGGCCAAATCAGTATCACGAAGGACACCTACACAGCGACGAGGGATGGAATTTAAGCGGCGCGTCAACCTTCGGGGTCGCTTTTCCGGTCCTGGGTCACAACGACGCCATAGGCTGGAGCCATACGGTCAACTATCCGGACATCTCCGACCTTTACACCGAATCTTTCGATGATCCGAACGATGCGCTTGCCTACAGTTACGGTGACTCCCATCGCCGGGCTACGCAATGGACGAACTCGATACGCATTATGACCGCAAAGGGGGAGGAAACTAGAACGTTCCGATTCCGCAAGACCCATCACGGGCCGATCGTGGCGGAGCGCGAAGGCAAGCCCGTGGCTCTCAGAATGGCTCGGCTCGCGGGTGGCGGAATATTGGATCAATGGTATTCGATGGGCAAAGCACGAACACTGGAGGGCTTCAAGGCTGCGATGTCCCGCGTATCGATCCCCATGTTCAATACCATGTATGCAGACCGTGCAGGCAATATCTTTTACGTCTGTAACGCGGCTACGCCTCGGCGTTCGATCAAGTTCGACTGGACGAAACCGGTGGACGGCAGCGATCCCGCAACCGAATGGCAAGGATTTCATGCCTTTCAAGACCTGCCCCAAATGCTCAATCCGAAGACTGGATTCATGCAGAATTGCAATTCGACTCCAATGACAACGACTTCAGAAGGAAACCTCCTGAAAGAAAATTTTCCGTCCTACATGACCGCAGACGAACGGGACAATCGGCGCGCGACGATTTCCAGGAGAATTCTTACATCCCGCGCGAAGTTTTCGTTTGAGGAATGGGCAAAGGCGGCGTGGGATACCCAGGTGCTTGAAGCCGAAACTCGTGTTCCTGAAATCGTCGCCGAATGGGCGATACTCCATCAAACGGACCCCGCTCGAGCCGGAAAGATCAAAGAAATGATCGATGATTTCGGGAAATGGGACAAGGTCAGTTCGATAGAGTCCACTCAAATGACGCTTTTCGCTCCTTTGGTGGAGAAGATGTGGGAAACAAAACCCGCCAACGCGGACGATCGATGGCCGAACATTCGAGTGCTTGAAGGAATCAAGGAAGAGCTGGAGCGAGATTGGGGCACCTGGCGCGTCGCTTGGGGCGATATGAACCGCCTTCAACGTATTCAATCGGAACTTGAGCCTTTCGACGATGCCAAACCAAGCCTCCCTATCGCGGGAGCACCGGGCTTTTTGGGCATCGTCAATAATTTCTACACCAGACCTGAGAAAGGACAAAAGCGACGCTACGGATTTGGTGGCGCGTATTATGTGAGCATCGTGGAATTTGGACCGACCGTTCGGGCTAAATCCGTCGTGGCTTTCGGTCAGAGCGGAAATCCTGCCTCACCGCATTTCTTAGACCAAGCGAAGCTTTACGCAAGGGGCGAGTTCAAACCAGCCTGGTTTACCTTGGCTGACATCAAAGCCAACGCCGAAAGCTTTTATCATCCAGGACAACCCATCAACAGTCGACGAAATCGCCCTTTCACCAAGTAAGTGCTTAGTTGGGGGGGGGAAATGTATCGGACCGGAAGCCGCAGACGTTCGAGCGTGTAAAGTGGTGTGGTAGGCTGACTTGAGTGTCCGAGGTTTCGTGGGTTCTCCCTTCACCATCATTCTGGATGGCACTTCGGAGCCCGTTGAAATGCTTACTCCAGCCCCTTTGACAAAGTCCTTGACGGTATCTTGGTGACGACGTCGGTAGGCCTGTTAGTATTGTAGAAAGCTTATGAAATGTTTGGCTTCCCGACTCATCGTCGGCATCTGGACAACACTGTTGGGGTTGAGTCCGCTTCAGGCGCATACATTCAACCTTCTGCATAGCTTTGATGCTCCTGGTGGAGGACGCAACCCGCAGGCTGGATTGGTGGCTGCGGGTAATACCCTCTACGGTGCCTCGGACTCTGGTGGTTCTGGGCGCAGGGGGACTTTCTTCAAACTCAACAAGGATGGCACCGGGTTCTCCACACTGCATGAGTTTGCGCCGCTCATCAACGAAACCAATTCCGACGGTGCCTATCCCGACAGTACCCCGATTCTTGTTGGCAACACCCTCTACGGCACTGCCTACGACGGCGGCCTCCATGGCTTCGGAACGGTCTTCAAACTGAGCACCGATGGCAGTGGTTTTTCGGTGCTGCATCACTTCGGACCGATGGTGCCCAACCCATCCGGTAATTCCACCAATGCGGAAGGAGCGAATCCGGAGTCGGGTCTCGTCGTTGGTGGCGACTTCGTTTACGGCACAGCCGAGAACGGGGGGACTTCAGGTCTCGGCGTGGTGTTTCGAGTTGGAGTCAACGGCGGCGGCTTCACGAATCTGCACAGTTTTACGTCAGGCGAAGGCGATACCCCTGAGCCGTTGGTTTTGGCGGGGAATCAACTGTATGGCACTGCTGCGGGCCTGAAGTCTGGCCGAGGCTCTGTGTTCAGACTGAATACCGATGGCAGCGGATTCACGATCCTGCACACCTTCGTAGCAACCAACTATGTTCCGCCTTCGGAAGGACCTGGATTCGAACCGGCTTATAAAAACGTCGATGGCGTTTTGCCTGCCAGCCTTCTGGTTCATGGAACGACGCTGTACGGAACAACCTACTGGGGCGGCGCCAACGGAAATGGCACCGTCTTCCGGCTAGAAAGTGATGGCTCCAACTTTGCGGTGCTTCACAACTTCGGTGCAACGAGGACAAATCCCAGCGGGGTCTACACCAACAGTGGCGGGGCGCATCCCATCCAATTCTCCGGCCTGACACTGTGGGGCAAGACTCTATTCGGCACCACTTTCCTGGGAGGCGAATCCGGAAACGGTACTGTCTTCGCCCTACTCACCAACGGAACCGGATTCACCGTCTTGCATCACTTCAGCGCCACCAGTGGTCCAAATTCGAGTAACAGTGACGGAGTCAACCCGTACGCGGGTCTCCTGCTTTCCGATGACACGCTGTTCGGCACCGCTCGCGCCGGCGGAACATCCGGCAATGGCACGGTCTTCAGAATCACCATACTACCGCAACTTTCCATCGCTCACTCTGGCGACAATACGATTCTAACCTGGCCGCAAAGCGCCATCGGTTTCGCACTTCAGTCAGCGACCAACCTGAATCCCCCCGTCAATTGGGGTGTCGTTACTCCGGCTCCGATTATTGTGAATGGGTTCAACACCGTGATCAATCCCTCCACCTCGGAACAACGGTTCTACCGGTTGAGTCAGTAATCGCGACGATCAGCGGTCCGGATCCGTTGCGGGTTCTGATGCTTTGACCTGGTTGGCGGGTTTCGATTTAATCGGCCGCGTGGACGAACCGGAGCACATTCTGGATCCGTTGCCCTATCATGTCGAATTGAGGGACTACCTCAAATCGCAGGAGCGCGAGCTCTGGAATTGGTTTGCGTCGGCACGGGCGCAGGCCGATTACACCGAGAACCTGCGCTTGGAGTTGCTCAAGTCCACGTATCGGCTCGATGCCGAAAGTCATCCGGAACTCTACCAAGGAGTTGAAGTTGCCAAGTCTAGGTTGAAACTCGACATTCCGGTTACAGTTTATCAGGCGCAGAACAGCCCCCAGCCCAACGCGGCACTCTATTTCATGCCGGGTGAGGGTCATGTCGTGTTCTCCGGGCCTTTGCTAGGTCTCTTGAATGCCGAGGAAATCAAATCGGTGGTCGGGCATGAACTGGCGCACTACTGCCTCTGGCAATGGGAACATGGCGACCTGCACATCGCGGATCGCTTGATTCAGGCGGTGGCTTGCGACCCGCGCGCGGCGGAAACTCACGAAGAGACGGCGCGGCGATTCCAACTGTACACCGAAATCTTTGCGGATCGCGGATCGCTGTGCGTGACCGGTGACATCCATCCGGTCATCGCCGGATTGGTCAAAGTCCAGACTGGACTCTCGCAAATCAGCGCTCCCGCTTACTTGAAGCAGGCAGACGAGATCTTTTCGCGAGACAACGCCACCACGGAGGGTTTGTCGCATCCGGAAGCATTCATCCGGGCTCGCGCGTTGTCACTGTGGCAGGCGCAAGGGCAAGAAGCGCATCCGCATTTGTGCCAGATGATCGAGGGCACGGAGACGCTCGACCGCCTTGATCTGCTGGGTCAGATGCGGATGGCGAAACGCACCCGTCGGGTGCTGGAGTGGTTTCTGCAGCCGAAGTGGTTTCAAACACCGGCCGTGATGGGTCATGCGAAACTGTTTTTCGACGATCTCCAACCCGCGAAGGCAAAGGACAACTCTGCGCTTGATGAGTTCAAGTCGACCGATACCAAGACACGAGAGTATCTCAGCTACGTGCTGCTCGATTTCGTGACTGCGGATCCAGACCTCGATGAAATGCCACTCGCGGCAGCCTTGGAGTTGAGCCGGCGGCTGGAATTCGATGCGCACTTCGAAAAGCTCGCCGCCAAGGAACTGAAACTCAAGGTGCGCGACGTCCGCAAGCTCAAGGACCAGGCCGCTGAGATGCTGTCAAAGGCGGAGGCGTCCGAATGAGCGACCCCACGCCACTGCCGTTTTTGAAGCTTCTGGAAGCGGGCGTCGCGCGAGGCGGTTTTGAAACCGACGATGTGTTGGCGGCGATTCTCCCGCTGATGAAACAGGTGCTGGCCGCCCACGAGGCGGGCCTGGTCGCACCACTCAACGGCATCCAGGAAGTGACCCTCACCGAGGGCGGACAGTTGCTGTTCGCGTCGGGCAAGGCCACTCCGCCGGAAAGGAACACCAGCAAGGTGGAGTCCTTGCAGTTGTCCGTCAGCAGCGCGGTCGAGGTGGTGGGCGAATCCCGGCGCGTCGCCGACGTAGACCGGTCCACGCTAACCGTTTCCGACCTCAGCGTGGACGCTAGCGCTGCGGGAATCACGAAGCCCGTCTTTTTGCCAGATTATCGCGGCTGGGAACAAGCTGTCGGCCATCACGATGAGCTGACCGACATTTTCTCGCTGGGGTTGCTGCTCGCGAGCCTTGCCTGCGGTTTGGATTTCACCGATGCGGGCGAGCTGGAACTGTTCTCCGTCCATCGCACCAATCTCTTCAGCCTGAATCCCCGGCTCAACCCAGTGCTGGCCTCGACCATCGTCCACATGACGGAGTTGAACCGGCACAAACGTGCGCAGGACTTGGGACAGATGATCGCGCGGCTCGAGAATTACCGCGAGCAGACGGTGGACTTTGATACCAATGTTTTCACCAAGAAGGAGTTCAAGGAGTCACCGATCGCCGGTAAGCGGCGGTTGATCCAGTCCCACCTGCGCGACCGGCTCTTTGAAATCTCGCGGCGCAATCGACTCATCTATTTCAAGCCAACCCTCCAGACGCTGAATCTCACCATCGCCTCCGTGCCGGTGTTGCTGGACTACCGCACCATCAAGTTGGAGCAACTGTTCGTGTGGCATCGGGAGATGGCCGAGACGGTAACCGAAGGTGCGCCGATGTCGCTGGGCAAGTATCTGCGGTTCGAGGATGCACCCTACATACCTGGCGTGCTCGATAAAATCATTGGCGAGGCCCGCCGAGATCGGGCGGAGTATGGCTTTGCGCAGCTTCGGCTCGTCCTGTGTTTCCTGCGCTGGAACAACCTCAAAGAGGAAAAGCACGAGCGCATCCACTCCCCGCTGCTGTTGCTGCCCGTCGAGGTGGCCAAAAAGAAAGGCGTGCGCGACAATTACGTTCTCGATCCGACAACCAGCGAGGCTGAAGTCAATCCGGCGCTGCGCCACCATCTCAAAGAACTCTACAACTTGAGCCTGCCCGAGTTTGTGGATTTGAAGGAGTCGTCGCTCGATCAATTCTACGATGCGCTGAAGGCGCAGATTCAGGCCAGCGAGCCGGGCGTGGCGCTCAACAAGATTGACCGACCACAGATTGAACTCATCCACGAAAAAGCCCGCCAGCGCGTGGACCAGTATCGGCGACGTCAGAAACTCCAGGCGCGCAAGGCGCGCGTCGCCCGGAAAGCTGATTACAGTTACGACCGTGACAACCTCAGGCCGCTCGGCTTGCAGCTCTTTCTGGAGAAAGTTCGTCCCACGCCGATGCCGCTCCGTGAGGTTGCTGGCGCACCGCCGCAATCAAGGCTGCCCCATATGGTTGATCCGAGCGCCCCAGCGGACGAGGGCAAGGTGCTGGAGACCGAGCGCGAGATGTTCGCGTTGCGCGACGGCGACAATCAGAACCCGTATTCCTGGGATTACGATCTGTGCAGCCTGACGCTGGGCAACTTCAATTACCGGAAGATGACGCTGGTGCGCGACTACGCGAAGCTCATCGAAACAGACATGGCCAGCGAGGCATTCGACCGGGTGTTCTCGCTCAAGCCAAGACCGCCGGAGGAAGCGGATGGCCCGGCCCTCGATCTGGCCGAGCAGCATCTCATCATTTCTTGCGACGCCACCCAGGCGTCGGCGATTGCGCGGGCGCGCACGGGCGCGAGCTATATCATCCAGGGTCCGCCCGGAACGGGGAAGTCGCAGACCATCACCAATCTCATCGCCGACTATGTCGCACGCGGCAAACGTGTGCTGTTCGTGTGCGAGAAGCGCGCGGCGATTGATGTGGTGTTCCATCGGTTGCGGCAGCAGGGCCTGGACGAGCTTTGCTGTCTGATCCACGATTCGCAGACCGATAAGAAGGCCTTCATCCACAATCTCAAGCAGACCTACGAGAAATTCCTGAGTCAGGTCGATTTGGATCCGGAAGCGGAATCGTTGCGTGCCAAGACGCTGAAGGCGATGGAACAGGATCTTGTCACCCTCCGGCGTTTCTCAGACGTCATGCGACGGGCGGGCACCCACACCGGCATCGCGGTTCGCTCGTTGCTGCTTCGGTTGGTCGAGTTGCGGGGGCGGGCCACCGAACTGCCGCCGGAAGTTGAAGAGTTGCTGCCCGAGTATCCGCTCTGGCAGTTGCACGGCGACGTCATCAGCCGGTTGCAGTCCGCCCTGAGCGATCTGGGCGAGGAGCTTTGTTTCGCCAAGCATCCGCTGCGCTGGCTTGGCAAAGGGGTGTTGCAGGCGGACCGCCCGCTGGAGGCGTTGGCGAAGCAGCTGGATCAGGCAAAAGATCTGTTGGATGTGATCGAGAACGCGCTCGAATTGTCGGGTCTACCCGGGGAGTTGTGGGACACGTTTGCCGAGATTCGAACCATCCTCGAGTTTGCGGTTCGCGTGCGCTTACTGGCGGAGCGCAAGCTGATCGGCGTGCTCACGCATGGACCGGCGGAGGATTCTTTCAGCGCCTTGGCCGCTGACCTCGACGCGAAGGCGAAGGCACTGGAAAAGGCGCAGGCGAAAACGGCCGGCTGGCGTGAGCCATTGTCTCCCGACGACACCGATAGCGCTCTCGCGCAGGCGCAGGCGTTCGAGAAATCAGTCTTCCGTTTCCTTCAACCCTCCTTCTATCGGCTCAAGAAGACGCTCCAGGCTCGTTACGACTTTTCGCAGCACGCTGTTTCGCCAGCGTGGAGCAAGATTTTGGGCGACCTGTCGGCCCGGCACAGTGCCCAGGCCGATTGGCAGGGCGCCCATCAGCAGGCCGCGGCCGAATGGCGGGTTCAGGACGTGGAAGCCTTCCGAGCACAGGTGGCCGAGCTGAAGAAGGATCCGCAGCTCGATCACCCCTCCATCAAGGCGCTATTGAAGCTGCTTGGAGCTTCAGAGGACCCGGCCACACTTGTTGCCAATCTCACCGGCATCCATGACCACTTTACGAGCTTGGCTGAAACCCTGGCTGCTGTCCTGGCGGAATACGAGCAGTTCGAATTCCGTGAACTGGCCGATGTTCTTGGAAAAGTGCGTGAGCAAACCGGAACGCTGGCCGAGTTGTGTCCCATTTTGGCCGAGGTCGCCGATTTGCCCGAGGCCGTGACCCACGCGTTGCGTCACGCGCCCATTTCGTTGACTGAGTTCGAGGCGGCCGTCGGGCACAAGAGCGTCAACCGCGTGTATCGCGAGGACCGGACGGTGAGCCGATTCGATGGTCGCACACTGGTGCGCAACATGGAGCGGTTGGAGCAACGGTATCGTGAATGGCTGGGCCTGAACGCCCGCTGTCTCCGCAGCGGCGTGCGGCAGACATTTCTGGAGCACGTGAAGGTTTCGTCCTTGCCCGCCGCGCAGCTGAGCCAGGAACAGAAGGCCTTCAAGAAGTCCTACGCGGCGGGCCGGCGCGATTTGGAGCACGAGTTCGGCAAGTCGATGCGCTACAAGTCCATTCGCGACCTCGCAGCGGGTGACACAGGGCAGGTTATCCAGGATTTAAAGCCCATCTGGCTGATGAGCCCGCTCAGCGTCTCGGACACCTTGCCGCTCGATCCGGAATTGTTCGATGTGGTCATCTTTGATGAAGCGAGCCAGATCCCGATGGAGGAGGCGATCCCCGCAGTTTACCGCTCGCATCAAACGATTGTGGTTGGTGACGAGATGCAATTGCCGCCGACCACCTTCTTTGCCAGCGCCCGGACCGAGGATGAGACCGTCGTTGTGGAGGAAGAGGGTGAGCGAATCGAAGTGGATCTGGATTCGGACAGCTTTCTGACCCAGTCCGCACAGAATCTGCCGTCCACGTTGCTGGCCTGGCACTATCGCAGCCGTTACGAATCGCTCATCAGCTTTTCCAACGCGGCGTTCTACAGCGGCAACCTCTACACCATCCCAGATCGTCAGCTCGCCATTGTCGGGCGGCCCGAGTTGATCGTGACCGCCGTGGAACAAGGCAGCACCAACGTCGACGCCTTGCTCGCCCGCAGCATCAGTTTCCACTGGATGGAGAACGGTGTTTACGAAGAACGCCGGAATCCAAACGAGGCCGCCTATATCGCGCAGATGGTTCGCAGTATCCTGCAACGCGACACCAAGCTCAGCATCGGTCTGGTGGCCTTTTCGGAAGCCCAGCAGGCTGAGCTGGAAAGCGCCCTCAGTCGGTTGGCGGAGGAGGACACGGCATTCGCCGCGCTCCTGGAGATCGAGACTGTGCGGGAGGAGAACGACGTCTTCTGCGGCCTGTTTGTGAAGAATCTGGAGAATGTCCAGGGCGATGAACGCGACATCATCATCATGAGCGTCTGTTACGGGCACGATGCGAACGGCCGCATGCTGATGAACTTCGGCCCGATCAATCAGCGCGGTGGCGAGAAGCGGTTGAATGTCATCTTCTCCCGCGCCAAGCATCACATGGCGATTGTGAGTTCCATTCGCCATCACGCCATCACGAACGACTACAACGACGGCGCGAACAGCCTGAAGAACTTTCTGCAGTACGCCGAGGCGGTTTCGAAGGGGGATGAGGCCACCGCGAGGCGGGTGTTGGAAAACTTGAATCCACTCAGCCGCAAAGCGCTCGCGCCGTTGAACAAAGGTGACGCGGTGGTGGAGCAGCTGGCAGCGGCGCTTCGCCAACGGGGTCATGCGGTGGACCTGAACATCGGGCAGTCGAAGTTTCGCTGTGATCTCGCCGTGCGCGGCAGCGTCGACAGCATGTATCATCTCGGAATTCTGGTGGACACGGACGGGCACTACGCGAACCCCAATCTGCTCGACCGCTACCTGATGCAGCCAGGCATTCTCAAGGCCTTCGGCTGGCGCTTTGCCTGGGTGCTGACCAAGGACTGGTATCACGCTCCCGAGGATGTATTGGCCCGGTTGGAGAAGCTCCTGCGGGGGCTAGAAGCGGCCGCCGAGGTGGAGCCGGAAGATGAGGAGATGGTTGACACGGGGCCAACGTCTGAGGCGGACAGCAGTCCGGCACCGTCCGCACCCGCACCCGAGGCAGCACCGGTGGCTCAGCCACCCAGCCTGCCGACTGTGCCGGCCCTGGGTAACCCGGTCCGGCACTTTGAATTTGTCGGTGGCTCATCACACAAATTCTGGGAGATTGCCGTCGCGGACCATCGCATAACCGTTCGCTTTGGAAGAATCGGGACGACCGGCCAGTCGCAAACGAAAACGTTTGCCGATCCGGAAAGGGCACAGCGCGAAGCGGACAAACTGATTGCCGAGAAAGTGAAGAAGGGCTACGCGGAACAACGCACCTGAAGCGGGGCGAAGGAAGGTTTTTTGGCGACGGAGGTATTCGGGCTCCTATTTATTGGGTTGCATCTGCTGTCGTGTGGCGTTGAACTCGTGAACATCGTCCTGTCCGTCTTCGTCCACCACTCTGAACCTGTACAAATCGCGACGAAAAATCATGATTCACTATCTCTTCCCCGGTTGGACTCCTGTCGTTTCATCCGCTCGCCCTATGCTCCGGTGGCTTTGGCTGGACGCCGTTCTGACGCTCGGCGCGGTGCTCTTGAGCTGCCCTTGGGTTGCGGTGGCGGCGGAGCCTCGGTTCGTTCAGGACCGTTTTGGCATTGGCTTTTGGGTTGCCCCCAGGACGGATGAGGATCTCGAGGGACGGTACGCGGAGATCGCCGAAGCGAACTTCACGTTCGTGATTGGACTGTGTGGCGATCGGAATCCCCCACCCGCCGAAGAGCAGTTGAGGCTCTGCCAGAAGTATGGGCTTAAGGCGTTGATCCAGCTCGGTGCGCCGCCGTATGAGCAATTGCCGGATGGACCAGCCTGTTGGGGTTACTCGGTTATGGATGAACCGAATGCGAGCCAGTTTGCCGCGTTGCGCAAGACGGTGGATGCGCTGCGTGCCGCGCGTCCCGAGAAGCTCGCTTACATGAATCTGTTCCCCAACTACGCGTCGCCTCAGCAGCTGGGCACCCCGACCTACGATGAACACATCGCTAGGTTCATGAACGAGGTGAACCCCGATGTGTTGAGCATGGACCACTATCCGATCTTCAAGCCGGATGCGGATGGACGCGAGAATTACTGTCGCAACTTGGAGGTGATGCGACGCGAATCGTTGAAGGGCGGGATTCCGTTCTGGAATTTCTTCAACACGATGCCGTATGGCCCGCACACCGATCCCACCGAGGCCCAGCTGAGGTGGCAGATCTTCACTTCGCTTGCCTATGGCGCGAAGGGCGTGATGTACTTTTGCTATTGGACGCCGCGCGGAGACGAGTTTCCAAAAGGTGGCGCGATTCTCACGGCGGACGGTCGGCGAACACGGCATTACGATGAAGCGAAGCGCATCAATGCCGGGCTGAAGAATTTAGGACCGACGCTGATGAAGCTGTTCAGCACGGGGGTGCATCGCATCCAACCCAAAGGGGCCGCTCCCGATTCGCTCAAGGGAACACCCCTTCGTCAGATCAGCGATGGGGATTATCTCGTAGGCGTCTATCGGCACGCGGATGGCCGTCGGGCGGTCTTGATCAACAACTATCACTTCGCCTACAGCGCATGGCCGACAGTGGAGTTCGACGTGGATGTGAACAAAGTCGTCGAAGTGAACCCGAAGACCGGTCGGGAAGAATCTATCCGAGATGACAGTCCGGACATGCCCGGCCTCCAGATCTCCCTCGACGCCGGTGAAGGGCGGCTCTACCTGCTGCCCGCGCGGTGAGGGGGCCTCGGGGGAAACATTCACGAGCAACAATCTCATGGTGCTATTCTGCCGACGTCGGGATCTCACTGAGATCCCTTGCGGGTCGGCCCATGAGAGGCGAATGAAAGAATTCGTCTGAGCTGAAAGTCCGGGAGCAAACTTATAGACTGGACGAAGCCGTTTGATTTTCCAATGGTGCGGATATGCCACTACCTCCCCTTGACGATCTATTCGGACCGAGCCGCGACGTGATCTGGCGGAAACTGGCGAGCGAACTCAACGCGGAGTATGTGGAGGGCGATTTTTGGACCCGAGGCAAGATCGAGGCCTCCCATGCTGGTTGGTTCATCACTCTGGATGAACACGGCAAGTATCACCGCACTCGTATGCGTGCGCCCTATTGGAATTGCGACCGCTTTCGTTTCACCGTCTATCGCAAGGGAGTGTTCAGCGAGTTCGGCAAGTGCCTCGGGATGCAGGACGTGTTGGTGGGTTATCCGGAATTCGACCAGGAATTCATCATTCAAGGCACCGACGATACGAGGCTGCGACAGATTTTTGCCAATCAGCGAATTCGGGATATGATCGCCGCACAGCCTCGGATCCATTTTGGGACCAAAGACGCCCACGGTTTTTTCACCCGGAATTCTGCAGCTGAAACACCGACAGCAACTCTCGATGTGCTTGAGTTTATGGTTGAGGACCGTCCTTCCATCCAAACCATCGAGCAGTTTCGATTTTTGTTCGATCTCTTCGCCGAAACACTTGATGAGCTTTGCCGGCGGGGAACCGCCAGGAAGGCGTCAATCGACCAACTGGGTGCGCCCTGATCTAAATCGTGAATTGCTAGAGCGCCGCTGCCCACCATCAAGTCGCTCGTGAAGTGATACGAAGCGCACTGGGTGCGCAAAGAGTCTTCGAAGTGGCGCTTAGTAATGCTCCAACGACACCTTCTGCAGTTCTTGCCAGTCCAGTGCCCCGGGGTTGATGGGGGTGTCGGTTCCCAGGAAGAGATTCGGGTGCTGCTGGCTGTTATAGACGTGTTTGTAGCCGTCCTCGACTTTGACCTGCTGCCCCGTGGTGGGATTCACGTATTTGGACTCACCGCGGATGGTATCGACGCGGATGCGCTGCTCGCGATCCATGTTGTCCATGCGCTGGTTGAAGCGCGCGGTGTTGGCTTCGCCGAATTGCCGGATGGCATCCATTCGTTGCTGGTGGCCGCGGGTCATGGCCTCGGTGTTGGCGCGAATCTGCGCCATGGTGGCCTCGTGTTGCTGCCGGCTGGCATCTTGGTTCGCCTGGTAGCCGCGCGCTTGCGCCTCCTGCTCGATCTTCACCCAGGCAGGATTCTGCACGATGGAGTCCTGCGCGATGCGCGTGTGGGCATGGATGGCTTCGAGATCGCCTGTGCTCGTCTGGGTAATCGACGCGACGACGCTCCAGCTATGGTAGGTATCGGTGCCCATCTGCCGTGAGGAATGCCAAATACGGGCCTCGATGCGCGCCCGATTGCCATTGGGCAGCTTACCATCAAGGGAGCCACGAGTTTGGACCTGTCCATTCTCGCCGCGAGTCTGCGGTGCGGTTTTCTCATTTCCGAGGTCCTGCAAGGTCATGCCGCTCTGCGCCAGAGTGGGGAGAAAAACTTCTCGGAGATATTGAACGGGAGGCATCGGCGCAAGTTCATTGGGCGAAGCCTGTTCAGGCAAGCCGAAGGATCTTTTTTGGGCGCGCAAGTTGGCGGTCATCGGGCCTTCCGAGTAAAGGTATTGTGTGGAGGGGAAGTAGACGATCTGGGAACGGCCATCCGGCGCACTCAAGGTGATGCCGATCTGCGGCAATCCTACTGCGCCTTCCCATTTGCGATGGAACTCCTGTTTCGCCACCCAATCACTCGGGACCTTCAAGGCGAAGGCCACCATGCGCTCGCGGTCGGGGTCGAGAATGCCGAGCAACCGGTAAGGGCTGGTGCGAGCTGGAGCCGGGGGTGGAGCTTTGGCGGCGGAGGTAGGGGGGGGTGCTTTGACCGTCCGGGGCTCGCTGGCCACTTCTCCCGGCCCAGGACTTGCGGCGGCCGGCTGTCCATCGCTCAACGGACGAATTTCCGCCGTGGACGACTCGCTGCATGCCACTAAGGCCAATGCGGGCACTAATGCAAAAAGAGACAGGAAGCGCATTCCATAATATTTAGAGGTCGATCTTCGCAGGACAAGCTTTTCTTTGGTGACGTCCAGCCGTCGGCGGTGAGACTTTTTGCAATCCGCCATCGTGATTGCCCTCAGAGTCGCCGTTGCCCTGGGCCGACGATAAAGGCACTCAAGGTGGTCAAAAGATCAACGGCACTTACCGTTTTACCGATGTGTTGGTCCGCCGCGGCGGCGAATGGAAGGCCGCATCGACCCAGTCCACTCAGATTTCACCGTGACTAGCCGCGACGCCCTGGCCGGTCCCTAATTGCCGGAAAGCCAAGCGGAGAGAATCAGGGCCAGGTGAGCGAGTGCCACGAGCGGGAAGGTTCGCTTCCGTGGTTCATCCCAGAAGCGAGTCGCCGAAGTGCTGGCGAGCGACCGCCTGGTCGCCGCCCCAACACCGGTGCTTGTGTCAACGCGGTCCTGTGCCCCGCTGGCGCGACGGTTGTTGCATCCACCGAGTGTCTCAACCGCCATCCAGGTTAAGGAGAGAGAAGTCATTAATGTTTTCATTCACTCTCTTCCTCCGCCATTCGCGGTCGGACCTTACAGGGTTTTTGTAAGGTTTTTCAGAGAAGAGCGAACCGCCGCCCAGGCCGACGGCCTTCGCCATGACGGTTGTCGAACGGCGAGTGCCGCCAACAAACCAACGCCAGAACCCACCTTGTGCGTGGCTAAGCGGTGCCTAGTTCTGAGCATTACCCACAAGTTCGGAGGGCTTCCTCCCTATCCCAACGGGATTCTAACATTTGGTCGAAGAACTTGTGGATAATGCTTAGGCCTAGTTACCGCCAAAGCGGTAATAAGTAGCCAAAAAGCGTTGTTCCAACTCAGATCTCTCCATCAACTAGCGAAAATAACCGCTCAAGCGGTAAATAGGGGTTGAAATTATATCTCGAGAAGCCAAATTGATCACGTATAGAGAATATTACCGGCATTGCGGTATATGGAACCTGATTTGAGGAAGATAGTGCGTGACCATCGCAAGCTGAGTGGCCTCAGCCAGGCGGAGCTGGCCAAGCTCGCGGGCGTCGGAAAAACCGTTATCTTCGACATTGAACACGGGAAGGAATCCGTGCGATTCGACACCTTGAAGAAGGTGCTTGTGGCCTTGAATATCACGCTCGTCCTCCAAAGTCCGGTGCTGGAACGACAGCAAGACCAAGCCAACTCCACATGAGGAAGGCCGAAGTTTATCAGCAAGGAACGCTCGCTGGCGTTCTCGAGGAGCTTGAGCAGCACCATTACCGCCTCACCTATGTTCCAGGCTATCGTGGCGAGCGGATCTCTCTCGCACTGCCGGTCCGCGAAGCTCCTTTTGAGTTTGATCACTTTCCGGCCGTTTTTGAAGGGCTGCTCCCGGAGGGACTGGTGCTCGAGGCAATGCTCCGGCAGTACAAAATCGACAGGAAGGATCTCTTTAAGCAATTGATAACCGTGGGCGAAGATGTCGTGGGCTCGCTGACGATCAAGGAAGTGCCATGAACCGTTGCCCGATCACCTACGAGCTTTTGCCCGATGGCTCAACCTACTCGCGGGCAGGTTTGCGGTTGCTGAATCGGAATCTGGCGTCCTTAGCGCCCCTCGAATTCACCGCGGAGCAGCAACGGCAGGAGGCGATTCATCGTGCCGGCAAAATGTCGATCCAGGGTTTGCAGCTGAAGCTCAGCGTCGTTCTGCGAATCACCGAAGGACGATTCGAAGTGGTGAATCGGGGGGGGCGATACATCCTGAAACCTCAAAGCCTGGACTTCCGCGAACTGCCGGAAAACGAGGATGTCACCATGCGGATGGCGGCCGTGGTGGGCATTAAGGTGCCGGTCCATGGTTTGGTGAGTTCGGTCGATGGTTCCTTCACCTATTTTATCAAACGCTTCGACCGCGAGGGCCGCGATCGTTTGCCGGTTGAAGATTTTGCACAGCTCAGCGGGGCGAGCCGTGAGACCAAGTATGAGTCCTCCATGGAGAAAGTCGCCGGGGTTATCGATCAGTATTGCACATTTCCAGCGCTTGAGCGGGTGAAATTGTTCGAGCGTACTCTGTTCAGTTTTCTGGTCGGGAACGAAGATATGCACCTCAAGAACTTTTCATTGCTGAGTCGCAACGGGAAGGTGGAGCTTGCTCCGGCCTACGATTTCCTAAATACGACGATCGCTCTCGGAGCAGCCAAGGAAGAACTGGCGCTTCCGGTGAGAGGAAAAAAATCGAGGCTCACTCACCACGATGTCTTTGACTACTTCGCTCGCGAACGGCTCCAAATCAACGAAAAAGTGTTGAGCGATGTCGTATCCCGATTCGCCAAGGCAATACCCTCCTGGCGGGAACTGGTGAACGAGAGCTTTCTATCAGCAGGCATGAAAGAGAACTATGCCGCGCTTTTGACCGAACGGGGACAGCGGATGCAGCTGTGAGATCGAACGGGGTTCCCCTAGGAGCTTCATTTGTCGGACCGATGTCGGCTGAATCCCTTGGGTGGGGCGGCAGCGAAGTCGAAATCTGAGCAACCTGGTCAAATCGCCGCAGGGCCCTCGTCGGCCGGTTGTGGATTTTCGATGTAATCTTGCCTTGGCAGCAACAATGCTGCTTCTCTTGGCTCCGTGAGCGCAAGCGAGCCCTAGGCATTGCTCGCCGCATGGGTCCATCAACTCTAAGCCAACACAACGAACCGCATGTCTGAAACTGCCACCTTCAAGTCCGGCGTGGACAAATCGGCGAACGGCCTCAAGTCCCTCATCCAGTCGCATCTGAAATTCGGTCTCGCCCGGGATGCGGGAACCGCGAGCAGGCGGGAGTGGTGGTTGTCGGCCTCCAAAGCCGTGCACCACATCATCCTGGAGCGGATGATCGCGACGCAGGCGGTGCATCATGGGAAGAACGTCAAGCGATTGTATTACTTCTCGCTGGAGTTCCTGATGGGACGCCTGTTCTCGAACAGTCTCCACAGCGCCGGTGTTTTCGAGGAAATGGAGCACGCGCTGCATGAACTGGGTCTCGAGACCGACGTCCTGCGCCGTGAAGAATATGACATGGGCCTGGGCAATGGCGGCCTAGGCCGTCTTGCCGCGTGCTTCCTCGATTCGCTGGCCACACTGGATCTCCCGGCCATCGGTTACGGCATCCACTACCAGTATGGGCTGTTCAAGCAGGAGTTTCGCAATGGACATCAGGTCGAGCTGCCGGACGCCTGGCAGCATTTCGGCACTCCTTGGGAAATTGTGCGCCCGGAACACTCGGTGGAGATCCCGATCTATGGCGAAGTCGAGAATGTGTTCGACGATCGTGGGAACTACCTACCCCGGTGGAGGAACGTGAAGAAGATCGTGGGTGTGCCCTATGACATTCCGATTCCGGGCTTTGGCACGAACACGGTCAACTTCCTGCGTCTTTGGGAATCGAAAGCACCCGAGGAGTTCGATTTCGAGGCGTTCAACCGCGGCGGTTACGAGGAGGCCGTGCGCGAGAAGAACATGGGGGAGACCGTTTCCAAAGTCCTTTACCCCAACGACAAAACCGAAAACGGCAAGGAGCTGCGACTGGTGCAGCAGTATTTCTTTGTTGCTTGCTCGCTACGCGACATCTTCCGCCGGTTCCGGAAAGGCAATGAAGACTATGACGACTTTCCGGAGAAGGTGGCCATCCAGCTGAACGACACGCACCCCGCGGTGGCGATTGTCGAGTTGATGAGGATTTTCCACGACGACTACAAGATGCCCTGGGAGAAGGCCTGGGGTCTGGTCACGCGCACCTTCGCCTACACGAACCACACCCTGCTGCCCGAGGCGCTGGAAAAGTGGAGCGTGGGGCTTTTCCACAAGGTGCTGCCGCGCCACCTGCAGATCATCTTCGAGATCAACAAACGATTTCTGGACGAGGTGGAGTCCAAGTGGCCTGGTGACGTGAACCGGAAGCGCGTGCTTTCGATCATTGAGGAAGGCCATCACCAGATGGTGCGGATGGCGCACTTGTCGGTGGTGGGCTGCCATTCGGTAAACGGGGTGGCCGCGCTGCACACCAAGCTGATCAAGAGCGATCTGTTTCCGGAGTTCGATGCCATGTATCCGGGTAAGTTCAACAACAAGACGAACGGCATCACGCCCCGTCGTTGGCTGCTCGCGTGCAACCCGCGGTTGAGCGAACTGATCACCCGCAAGATCGGTCACGGGTGGGAACGCAATCTGGACCAGTTGCGGGGGCTCGAGAAATTTGCGGACGACGCGGAGTTTCAGCGCGAGTTCATGGCCATCAAGCACGCCAACAAGGTCGACCTGGCGCGGATCATCAAGCGGGAGTGCGGCGTGGAGGTGAATCCTTCGGCCCTCTTCGACGTGCAGATCAAGCGACTTCACGAATACAAGCGCCAGCATCTCAATCTGCTCCACATTCTCGCCCTCTACCGTCGCATGTTGCAGAATCCGGAGCAGGAGGTGATTCCGCGCGTCTTCATCTTCGCGGCCAAGGCCGCCCCCGGTTACGACATGGCGAAGTGCATTATCAAGGCGATCAATGCGGTCGGAGCCAAAATCAACGCCGATCCTCGGATCAACGGCATGCTGAAGGTCGTGTTTCTGCCGAACTACCGCGTTTCCCTCGCGCAGCGCATTGTTCCCGCGGCCGATCTCTCGGAGCAGATTTCGACGGCGGGCAAAGAAGCTTCCGGCACCGGCAACATGAAACTCTCGCTGAATGGTGCCCTCACCATCGGGACGCTCGACGGCGCCAATGTCGAGATTGCCGAAGAGGTGGGCGACGAGAACATTTTCATTTTCGGACTGCGGGTGGAGGAGGTCGCCGCCCTGTGGAAGAAAGGCTACAAGCCGCAGGAGTACCTCGACGCGAACGAAGAGCTTCGAGCGGTGGTGGATTGGGTTGGGTCGAACTATTTCACTCCGGACGAACCCGGCTGCCTGAACATGCTCCGCGACAGCCTCGTTCACCATGATCCGTTTTTGTGCTTGCCCGACTTTGAGTCCTACAGCGAGAGCCACAAGAAAATCGAGGCTGTCTTCCGCGACCCGGCTCGCTGGGCAAGGATGGCGATTCTGAACACCGCCCGGATGGGAAAATTCTCGAGCGACCGGACCATCTCAGAATACGCCCGGGACATCTGGAAGCTGGATCCGGTGAGGGTGTAGGGGGCTACCGGAATTGGGTGAACCACGGATTGCGCGGATGACATGGATCCATGAGGGGTTGCCACCGATGAGGGCCTCTCAGCGTCGATTATCGATTAACACGGAGCGCTTCTCGCCGCGGCTCCCTCCACCCTTCCAACCAATGGGCATTCATGGGCTCAACGGAGTTTCGCCCTACCTCGTCACGCGTCAGTTGCATCTCGACCTCGCGCCCCCAAAATGGTAATGCTCGTGCGTGTTGTTGAGTTCTCAAAATCAGCCATCGCCTGACCAAAATCCTGTCTTCCAGACGACGCATTGGTCGGTGGTTTTGCAAGCGGCGGGCGGCGGCGATTCGACTGCAGCCTTGGAGCATCTGTGTCGTGTCTATTGGTATCCGCTCTACGCCTACGTGCGCCGACAGGGCCACGACCCGCATGACGCACAGGATCTAACCCAGGGATTCTTTGAGCTGTTCCTGGCCAAGCATTATCTCAAGGACGTGGACCGTGAGAAAGGGCGCTTCCGCTCCTTCCTGCTCGCGTCGATCAAGCACTTTCTCGCCAATGAATGGAAGAAATCAAACCGCCAGAAACGCGGCGGCTTGATGCGCGCGATCTCGTTCGATGCAATGGCCGCCGAGGAGCGTTATCGCCACGAGCCTGCCGAGGCATCCTCCGCCGAATTGGGTTTTGACCGGCGCTGGGCGAAGGCGATTCTCGACACGGTCCTGCGGAGGCTACGCGAGGAATTCGCCCAGGCCGGGAAGGGGGATCGCTTCGACGAGTTGAGCGCGCTGTTGTTTCGAGAGCCCCCGCCTGGAGAATACACCCGTCTTGCCGCGTTGTGGAAGGTGACGGAGAGCGGCGTACGTTCGAGCGTGCAAAGGATCCGACAACGTTATGCTGCACTCTTTCGCGAGGAGATCGCCAGCACGGTGAATGATCCGCGCGATGTCGATGGCGAAATTGCTCATCTGGTGGCCGTGTTGGAATAATCCTGAGGAAGAAAGTGAGACAGTGCGGGGGGAATGTTTCTGTAAGCGTTGGCGGATGACACCGCCGGGCCATGACCGGCGCTTCAACGCTAGGAGCGGCCTGGGCGTAGACTGAATGGAAAACGAACGAAAATGTAGCGATTGTGGTGGGACACTGGCGACGGCAGACGTCCAGCCCGTCTGTCCTGCATGCATCTTTCGGCGTCTTTCCAACACCAGCTCCACGGTTTATCCTGCCCAGAGTGCGGATACCACGCCTCGGAGCGGCACCGTTCCAGAGGGTGATTCGGATACTGATTTCTACGCCGAGTACGAGCTGCTGGGGGAGATTGGCCGCGGTGGTATGGGCGTGATCTACAAGGCGCACCAGCCGGGGCTCAACCGGACGGTGGCGGTGAAGGCCATTCACGCGGCGGGACTGGTGGGAGACGTGGCGCGACGGCGGTTCCAGGCGGAGGTGCAGATGGCGGGTCGTCTGAACCACCCCAATATCGTACCTGTGTACGACGTGGGTGTGATGGACGGCTGCCCGTGCTTTAGCATGGAATATTTTCCAGGTGGTAGCCTCGCTGACCGGTTGGGCCGGTCAGTTCTGCGGATCGAGGATGGCGTGGCTTTGCTCACCAAGGTGGCGCGCGCGGTATACTTCGCACACCAACATGGAGTGCTTCATCGCGATCTCAAACCCGCCAACATTCTGTTCGATTCGGTGGGTGAACCTCACGTGGCTGACTTCGGTCTCGCCAAGGAGCTCGGCTCCGGTAGCGATCTCACCCGCAGCGGCGCGGTTCTCGGATCACCCAGCTACATGTCGCCTGAGCAGGCGGCGGGCAGGTCGGCGTCGCTATCGGTGGCTACGGATATCTACAGCCTTGGCGGAATTTTGTACGAACTTCTGACAGGTCGTCCGCCGTTTCTCGGGGCGACGCCATTGGAGACGCTGCGGCTGGTCGTGGAGGAGGAGCCTCAACGACCCAGCATGGTTGCTGGCCCCGGTGATCGCGATCTCGAAACGATCTGCCTCAAGTGTCTGGAGAAGGAGCCCTCGCGCCGGTACGCGACCGCCGGCGATTTGGCTGCGGATCTGGAACGCTGGCTTCGCCATGAGCCGATCCACGCCCGGCCGGTCAGCAGTGGGGAAAGGTTTTTCAAGTGGGCGCGGCGACATCCCGCGCTGGCCGGTGTCAGCGCGCTATTGCTCGTTGTCCTTCTTGCAGGAATGAGCGGTGTCACCTGGCAGTGGCGGAAGGCCGAAGAGGCACGTCGGAGCGAAACGCAACAGTTGCGCCGAGCTGAGGCGGCGCTAGCACGCTCGGCGATCGCGCTCGCGGAGTCCTCGCTGCGCGAAGGCAATGGCCCGGCCACTCAAGCTGCGCTCGACACGGTGCCCGTTGAGCTTCGCGATGCGACCTGGGCTTACTTGCTCGGTGAATCGGACACATCGCGATTTCTCCAGCCTATGGGCGATGGGAAGATGGACGATCTCGTGCCACACCCGACCAGGCCCTCGGTGTTCGCGACGTCCTGTCGCGGAGGGGGAATCGTGATCTTCGACGTGAGGGATGGGACGCGGTTGCTTGAGTTTGCTCCAGGATTCGAGCAGATCGCCACGAATGCCGCATTGCGGCTCGCTTTCTCGAGGGCCGGCGATCGCTTGGCCATCGGCCGCACCGGCCCTGGCGGCATCGTGGTTCACGACGCGGCGGATGGTAGAAAGCTGGTCGAGTGGAAGGCTCCACGCTCGGGGCGGCTGGAATTCAGCCCTGATGGCACCATGCTCTTGCAGACCAGCGCGGACCGTCGGCGCCTGGAAATGTGGGATTCCATCGACGGGACTCATCGCTGGGAACACAAGGACTCGTATCAGGCGGCGCGTTTCCTAGGCGACGGACAGCGCTTGGCGAGTTACTGCTGGGTGGAGGGGCTTCGTCTGGTGCAGTCCGTGGATGGATCCAATGTGATGAGACTGCCCGGTGACTATTTTCAGGAGTTTGCGCCGCAGCAAGGCGGCAACCTGTTGGTGGCGGTGAACCCCATGGGCTTTGTGCGTGGCTTTGAATTGGCGGACGGGCGACTACGCTTCGAGATTCAGCCGCACGAGAGTGACATTCGCCGTGTGGCCTTCCTTCCCGGAGGCGAACGGTTTATCACGGCGGCGACGCTTCCAGACGGACGTCAGGCTTTGCAATGCTGGGATGCCGGCACCGGGCGAGCGTGCCAGAACTTGAACGGTGGCAGTGGCGAGATCCGAAACTTCTCCCTGCATCCTCTCTCCGGCGAAGTCATCGTCGGCGGGCGCGACCTCCGGGTGTGGGATACGGCGAGTGTGCTGCCGCTGCGAGTCATTCGGGGCAACAACGCTCACCCCAGCGCGGTATTCTGGGGTTCGAACGACGATCTGTTTGCTCCCTCGACCCATGGTTTCATGGGTGCCGAACTTCAATCCATCTCTGGCACCGAACCCACGGTTCGGTGGACTCCCCCAGACAACGATTACGGGCAACCCAGCGTCAGTGCGGATGGTCGCCGTGTGGCGATCGGCAGGTATAATTCGTCAGCAATAATCAAGGTGCTGGAAAGGGCGGGGCAAGAGCTCAAGCCTATCGCGTCATTGAGGCCCAAGGGTCTTATCGCGCATGTTCGGATTGCCCCCGGAGGAGATCGCGTGGCGGTGCTGCGATCGGATTTCACAGGGCTCGAAATTCTGAATGTCGTCCGTGGCAAACCCGCAGTGGCGCTGGAAGTGGCGGACATCAGGCGCTTCACCGATGTCGTCTGGCTCAATTCCGGGGACCATCTCGCCGGACTGGTCACCACCCACGCGCCCCGCAGATCTCCTGGTTCGGTCGAGCAGATTGTCCTGTGGGACATGGCCACGGGAGGAATCGTGCGCCGCCTGACCAACGCCAGTATCACGAGCGTGGCCTGCCCGGCGCCGGACGGACGCCGCTTCGTGGAGGCGGGTGCGGATCGTAACGTTCGCCTCCGTGACGGCACGACGCTTGAAGTGGTGCGTGAGTTTCGCGTCCACAATGCCCCCCTCACCGCGTTGGCGTGGCACCCCACCCGGCCGATCCTCGCCACGGCCTCTGAAGATCTGGGTATCCGCCTGTGGAATCTCGACGATGGCACGCGCCTCGAAGAGCTTCGAGGTCCGCTCTCACCGCCGAGCGTGCTCTCCTTCAGCCCGGACGGGACCCGCCTGGCCACCGCATCCCGAGACCGGGTAGCCCGCATCTGGGAACCGCGTTCGCTGGCTAAAGCGATCGTCCGAAAGTAAGCCACTGCCGATGAGCCAACATCCGGGAATGGACTCACCACGGATTTCACGGATGACACGGATTAAGAAAGTGTTGCGGCAATCTTGAGCACGAGTTCGCACTCCTTCTCAGAGTGATATGGGTCGTCCTTCCAGGTCGTTGCAGATCCGTGTCATCCCTGAAATCCGTGGTTTCCATCCTCCTTCCTAGGTTCAAGAAGAGTCGTGATTTCGCCAGCTATTCCGTTGGTTTTCTGTGGGATGCACGTTTTGCTCCGAAGCTGCCAAGAAAAGTTCAACTTTCGTGAGACAAGGCCAAGGAAACGTTTCTGTAAGAGTTCGAACAAGCTTTCAGTCCGATGAAAACCGAACCCAACAGATTCCACCAGACGTGCCGGCGAATGGCTATCCTCGTTGTGTCGATCCCGCTTTTGAAGGCTCGTTCGATTTTCTTTCCCTCCTTGTTTATCGCCGTCGGGATCGCATTGATCGGCTGTGGCGGGGAAAAGCCGGCCGCTCAGCTATCGGTCTCGCCCGAGGTGGTCGCCAAGGTCGGGGAACTCACCATTGCCGCTGAGGATCTCTCAGAAGCTCTCGCCAAACGCGCCAAGTCGCTCGGCGGGGAAGCAGGGCCGACGCTGCGTCAACAGGTCCTGGATGAACTGATTCGCGAGAAGGTTCTCCTGAACAAAGCCAGGGCGGCGGCCGTGGACCGTGATCCGGAACTCGTCCGGCGTTGGGAACGGATGGTCGTGGCGAAATACGAGACTGCGCACAAGCCCGACGTCGAGAAACAACCGGCTCCGACAACGGCCGAGGTGGAGGAGTTTTATCGGGAGAACGCCGCTGAGTATCAGCGCCCGGAGCGAATCCGGGTGGCGTTGATTCAGGTCAAGGGCTCTGCGAAGGCCACGGTGGAGAAACGCGCTGAGCTGCGCGCTCGTGCGGAAAAGGTTCGGCGCCTCGCTCAGGAGCCGAACGCGAACTTTTCTGAAGTCACGCGATTGCATTCCGAGGATCGTGCGACGCGATACTCTGGAGGCGAGGTGGGCTGGCTGGAGCGCGGGCAGACGCCGCCGTCTTGGCCGAAGGAGCTGGTGGACGCGGCGTTCAGCTTGGAAACAGCTGGCGTCATCGCCCCACTGGTCGAAGCGGGCGGAGGTTTCTATGTCCTCAAACTGATCGAGCGTCAGGCAGGAGGCCTTCGTCCCCTGGCCGAGGTGCGCGAACAGCTTGTTCACCAACTCAAGGAGCGGCAGCGACTCGCGAACGCGGAACGATTCTACGCCGAGCAGCGTGTTGGCGTAACCGTGGAGATTAATCAGTCCGCTCTCCAGGCTGTTCCGCTTCCTGCATCCGTCGTGGCCAAAGCCCCGACAGCACCACCTTCTCTCCCTTCGAATTGATTCTCCGTGTTACGTACCATGAAACCATCAACGCTACTGAACCACTGCCGGATTGCGGTGGCCGCCCTCGGCCTGCTGCTGGCCATGTTGCCCGCGCACGCCGCGTTCACCATGAACCAGACTTTTAATCTGCGCGCCGGCTGGAACGCCATCTGGCTCGAAGTCGAACCCGCGAACGAGGACATCAACGTCGTCTTCCAAGGCGTCCCGGTGGAGAGCGTCTGGACGTTCGCCTCGGTCGTTTCCGCCGTGGATTTCATCCAGGACCCGTCGGAGACAGTCTGGAATCGTGACCGTTGGCTGGTGCATCTGCCGACCAATCGAGTCGCGTCGCTGAACAACAATCTCTTCAAGATACTCGGCAATCGCGCCTACCTCGTGAAGGTCAGCGCGCCAGCCACGCTCACTGTTGCCGGCGAGCCGAAGCTGCGATTCCCGAAGTGGGCACCGGACGCCTACAACTTCCGCGGATTCCCGGTGGATCCCAACGCGCCGCCGACCTTCGCCAACTTCTTCCGATTCTCGCCCGCCCATTACAACAACACGCAACAGCAGCTACAGAAAATCTATCAGCTCAACAGCGCGGGGGAGTGGACTTTGGTGAACCAGTTCGATCGCATGAAACATGGGGAGGCCTACTGGGTGTACACGGCGGGGGTTTCGGATTTTAACGGGCCGCTCGGGGTTTCCCTAGAGTCCGGCAACGGCCTTCAATTCAGCTCTGCCGTTACGGACTCGACGCTGCACCTGCAGAACGTCGGCAGCATCGTCCGAACCGTCACGGTCTCGGACATCGGTCCGGGCGGTTCGCTGTCGTATCAACTCAATACCACCCCGCCGAGTTGGGCCCCGCTACCGCGGCCGTTGACGCAGATACTGGGTGCGAACAGCTCCTACAACCTGCTGCTGGCGGCAAACTTCTCAAGCACCAGCGCCACGCTCTACGAAACGATCGTTCGCGTGACTGATGGTCAGGGAACGATGTTCAATATTCCCGTGGACATCGGCCGCACGCCGCTAGGGGTCACCGGAACTCCCGCGCAACGCGAAGCCGCCGGGCGCGCGGGATTGTGGGTCGGGACCGCGACGATCAATGGAGTCAGCGAAGTTCACGCCGGATCGCTGGTGACAAACATCGCCACGAATGCCGTCACTGGCGCCATCACTCGCGAGGTCACGCGACAAGGCGCGGGCAACAATCCGACCCCAACGCGTTCGGAATTCAGCTTGCGCTTGCTGCTGCACGTGGATACGAACGGCACCGTGCGCCTGCTCAAGGACGTGGTGCAAATGTGGCAGGAAGCGACCTACGATTTCGACCAGCTTGGCCGACGCGTGCAGCAAACGCCGGGGCGTTACGTGCTGCTGACGGATGAGCGGCTTATTCCGCAGTACAAGGGCGCAGTGCTGCGTGATGGCGAGATGGTGGGCCGACGCCTGAGCACGGCGGACTTCCCGTTCACGAGCACACCGGCCAACAACTTCCTGCCGCTGACCGGCACGTTCGCCGTCAACAACACCGTGGCCGGCTCCTACACCCTGGGTGCGAACGACGCGGTGAATCCGTTCAAGCACAAGTATCATCCGGACCACGACAACCTCGACGCCACGTTCACGAGCTTCCGGGGCGAGGCGTATGAGTTCTCACGTTCGTTCCAGATGACCTTCACACCGACCAACACCGTCGGCGTGACTCCATCCGACTACGGCTACACCAGCCTGAGCGGGACCTACGTCGAGACGCTGCGTGGTCTTCATCGGACCGACATCGTGGCCAGCGGGCCGTTTCAACTGCGTCGCGTGATCAGCACGCCGGTGCTCAATCAATAATTTTTCAAGTGGACGTTTATGAATTCCATCCGAAACACTGCTAGTTTCCCTCGGACAACGGTTCGCCACGGAATTGTCGCCGGACTTCTTTTGTTGGCCGCAACGCTGCAGACCTTCGCGCAACAGGTGTTTCCGACCTTTTCCGGACGCGTCGTCAGCGGCCCCGATGATACCGGCCTGGCGGGCGTGAGGGTATCGTGGACGCTCAGTCCAAACAATGGTGGAGCCAGTGGCGGGGGCGGAGTCACTACGACCGACGCCAACGGCAATTACTCCGGAACATTCAGCGCTGCGACAGCTGGCTCAGGCTTCGAGTGGCGGTTCACTTTCACCAAGGCTAACCACACCATTAATGGTTTCGATCGTCGGGTGATCGGTTTCAGCGGCAATTCCGTGATGCCGGACCCCTCAGTTCGCTACGGCCCGCTTACGGGACAGGTCAGGTCAGGCACCTTCGGTGTGCCCGGAGTGATGATTTTTCCCGGGGACTTCCCGACTGTAACCAGTACGCCGAGGCCCCCTACCGGCAACATTCCTGACAATTCAGGCGCCGGCATCGAATTCACCCAAAACAGAGATGAACCCGGCTTCATCACCGGCATTGCCGTCACGCCCACCATCAGCCATCCGCGCGCTGGCGACCTGGAGATCACTTTGATTCACCCCGACGGCACTACCGTCGATCTCCGCAAGGCCAACTCGGATGCCTTCGCCTACAACAACCCGACCTACAGCGAATTTGTCAGTTCTTTTGAATCGCCGGCCAAATTGTTCGGCAAATCCGTAAGCGGCGCGTGGAAGCTGCGCGTTAGGGATTTGGTAGGGGGCAATGTAGGAACACTCGTGAGTTGGAGCATGGTCGTGACGACTGGTCCGGTGGTCACGGATGCCAATGGTAATTTCGATGCGGGCATCGCCAAGAATCATCGTTCGCTTCCATCTCATCCGCTCGTGACCAGCTTCACTGCGACTTTCACCGACATTCCAGCAGGTGTACCAACCGCCCTCTACGTGCAGACAGGAACCATCGTCGGTAGCGTCTTCCCTACGACCGCGAACACCCTGCTCCGTCAGCAGATACTCTCAAGCATCAGACTCCGCGCTCCACAGGCACCGTTGAATGACCAAAGGGGGGCGGTCGTCTCCCAGACTCTTGGTACGTATGATCTTTCCCAGCGGACCGGTGACGGAACGATCTTTGCCAACGTGCCTGTCATGGGGAATGTCAACGCCGTGATTACTCCCAGCGGACGCGGCATGACATTCTCGCCGGCGAGCATCACGTCGTATGCAGGCGCGACCAACGTGAACTTCACCATCACCGCCTCACCGCCTGCCATCGGCCTCCCGTCCAGCGTCACGATGAACGAGGACGAGACCTTCTACGGCTTCGCCACGGTCGCCGATCTCGAACAATCTGCGGCGTCGCTGACCGTGGTCTCACGGTACTCAAACAATCCGCAGCTGATCAGCTCCGAAGGCATCCTCGTGGGCGGACCGCTTGCCGAACCTTCATCGCGGCCGTTGGTGCTGACGCCGATTCCGAACCAATTCGGCACGGCCACGGTGTCCGTAGTCATCAGCGACGGCGCGCTCTTGACGACCAATTCCCTCCAGCTCGTCGTGAATCCAGTGGAGGACACGCCAACCGCGGGCATGGCGGGCGCGCTGAGTTTGAACGGCGTGGACGGTTACGTGGCCGTTTCGCCCGGCTCGGTGATTCCGACCTCTGGTGATTTCACGGTGGAAGCGTGGGCTTACCTGAATCCGGGCACTACCGGAAACCGTGAGATTCTTTCGCAAGGCACCAGCGGCAACGCGTTCTACATCGGCATGGGCAACGGAATCGTGCGCGCGGGAGACACTTGGCAGAACCCGAATAACGTTCCGTTCCCGATCGGCGTCTGGACGCACTTCGCGGTTGTGAAATCCGGTAGTAGCGCATTCCTCTACACCAACGGCGTGCTGGTCGCATCCATCGGCTCCGGTGTTGTCAACCCCGCCGCCAGTGAGTTCCGCATCGGCCGCCAATACGGCGGCTTTGGCGAAAACTGGGCCGGTCGCATCGACGAAGTCCGCGTGTGGACCACCGCGCGCACCGCGAGCGACATCCGCCGCACGATGACTGTACCGCTGGCCGGCAACGAACCGAGCCTGCGCGCTTACTACCGCTTCGAGGAAGCCTCGGGAGTCATCGCCTACGACTCCGCATCGAACGTCGGCACGCAGGGCGGTCCGGAGGACGGCTACCTGACAGGAGGCGCCTCCTGGGGCAACAACAACGGCATCAACGGCCGTCAGGGCATCCATCGCTACACGGTTGATGAGGACACCGCGACGCCACTTTACCTCGTCGGCCAGGACGTGGACGGCCGCCCAATCAACACCAATCTCACTTACACCCTCGATGCGCCTCCCCAGCACGGCACCGTGAGCCGCAGCAGCGGGTTGATAGGCGTCAGCGGCGAGAACCCGATCATCTACCTCCCGGCGACGAATTACATCGGGCCGGACATCATCAAATACACCGTTACCGACAGCACCGGGCTGAGGCGGGGCGCGACCCTAGAAATCAACGTCGCCAACATCAACGACGTCCCGACCATCAGCGCGATTCCCGACCAGCTCATCATCGAGGACACGACCAACACGATCGCATTCGTCGTCAATGATTCGGACGCCAACCAGGTGAAAGCCGACCTCGCGGTCAGCGTCGTCTTCGAGTCCGGCGGCACGGTGCCGATCCTGACGAATTGGGTCACCACGGCCAACGGCACCAATCGCACGCTTCGCATCGTCCCGGTCCCGGGCGAGATCGGCAATGTCATCGTCACTGTTACCGTGCGCGATACGCCGGGCGACTCCGCGAGCCGAACGTTCGAGCTCGCGGTGCTTCCGAAGCCCGCCTACGCCGTGCGCGACATCGGCACGCTCCCAGGCTGGTCCACCAGCTTCGGCATGGCCATCAATGATCAAGGTCAGGTCGCCGGCTACGCGGGCCGCAATTCCAGCGCGGAGGGACGTGCCTTCCGTTTTAACGGGATTCTCGATGGCGGCACGCTGACCGATCTCGGTGCGCCCGCCGGAAGCACCAGCTACGCCCACGGCATGAATGGGAACGGGGAGATCACCGGCTCGGTGATAGAAGGGGGCGTGCTGCCGCAGGCGTTCGTCTATCGTACTGGTGGCTTTATCAAGCTCGGTTTCGCGGGGGTCGGCAATCGCTCCGAAGGCCGCGCCATCAATGGGCCGGGCCAGGTGATCGGCTTCGGCAACCTCACCGCAAATGCTGGCAACCGCGGGGTCATCTACACCAACGGCGTGTGGGGCGTGCTCCCTTCGTTGATTGAAACCGAGGTGTCGGAAGCCTTCGGGATCAATGACGGCGGACAGATTGCCGGTCGCGCTGTCATCAACAACGCCCTCCGCGCCGTGCTTTACACTGAGGGCGGCCGGCTTGTAGTTCCGCTTACTGGCGGTGCGACGAACAATTACGCCCATGCGATCAACAGCGCAGGCGCCCTGGCCGGCGCCATGACCATCAACGGCACGGCTCGGGCCTTCCGGTGGGAGGAGGGACGGGACCCGGTGCTGCTTGGCGGATTGACAGGCAACGGCACCAGTGTCGCCTTTGGCATCAATAACTTCCGGCAGAGCGTTGGAACTGCCCACAACGGTTCCGGCACTGCCCGCGCCTTCCTGCACAGTGCCGACCAGATGTATGATATGAACGATCTGCTCCCGCCCGATTCGCAGTGGCAGCTCGACGAAGCCCGTGCCATCAACAGCGAGGGTTGGATCACCGGCACCGGTCGCACCAACGGCCAGACGCGCGCGTTCATCGCCATCCCGGCGTGGGTCATCGGACGCAAAATTGCCCGACCGCTGGGTGCCACGGCGCTCGTTGCCCCCGAGATTGAGCTTCTCGAGCGCGGCAGCACGTTCGACACCGAACAAAATGCATTCTACTGGAGCCAAGCCGAAGGCCGCCTCTACGCCATTCGTCCGGTCACGGCCCGGTTACGCTGGCGGCTCGATTCCAATCCGGGCAACACCAACCGTGTCGTTTCGGTTGGCCAGAACATCTGGCCGCGCACGCCGACCGTTCACGTCGCGAACACGCCGAGTGAAGTGCAGCCGCAGGGCGTCGAGCTGCCACACAGTTACCGTGAGCTCCAATACACCACCGCGACGGGTGCGGGGGTGGATCCGAGCGCAGCGATCTTCAACGCCTCGGGCATCGGTTACTCGGTGTTGCGCTACGTGAAGTCCGACGGCCAGCAACCCAACGAAGCGATTCATTTCCCGGCGTTCGATGTCGTCCGCACCGTGCTGTGGGACGACACGCGTTACCTCGATGACAACAAGTCGGTCTTTGTCGGCGACACGCTCGAGTACCCCGGGCACTTCGATTACCTCGATCGTCAGGGCCATGTCTTCTTCCCTAACGCATTCTACGACGGCTCCGGCGCCGACCGTGCCTACGATCGCCCCACGCGTTTCGGCTCGATCATCCCGGTGAACGTCCCCAACGCCACCACTGCGGCACCGACGAATCAGCTCGTGGTCGTCTGGTATCGCACGAACCGTCTCGGCGTGGCGTGGTCTGGTCTGCCGGTGCGTTACGCCGTCGAATGGCCCGTAAACACCACCCACCTCGTCAGCATCGCCAATGGCCTCGGTTCCGGCCCTCTTGAGGACGCGCTGCATCCGAATAAGAAGGTGTACGTCCAACCGGAACCGCATCTCCCCGGTTACAACCCGAACGAGGAACACGCGCTCATAGGTCCATCGTCCTCCGGCGAAGCGCTCTACGCGTTACGCAACGACCTCAACGCCGGACTGAACGTCTCCGAGCCTTATGCACTGCTGAAGTTCCGCAACCCCGGCAACGGCAAATGGGCGATGCGCACCTACAAGGTCATCTTCGAGGGCGACCCGACCTTCGAGGGCGTCGCGGGCAACGCCGTTCAACCGCCGCTGCCCATCAGCCTGATGATGCCGCAGTGCGACAACTCGCGAATCCTCAAAGGACCTGGTTGGAAGAATCATCTGGGCACGATCTACGCCAAGTCCGCTGGCCCCTACGGCGAGCATGCCGAGATCACCATTCAGTGGTGGTATCAACTCCAGCCCGGCTTCTACTATCCGGTGAATGGTCGCCGCGAAGGCAACTGCGTCGACTGGATCACCGTGGTGGATGGACGTTCCCGTCCGATCGATGCCAGTTACGACATCCGTTGGCCGGACGATCCGCCGATCCTCAACATTGGCGAAAGCCTGCTGACGCCGAAGCGCGGCCTGCCCGGCGTCAAGGACTGGGCGCATGCGAGCATCATTTACGACGACATCGATCCCGGAGACACCAACAGAATCTACGCGCTTGCGCGTTTCTACGATCCGCTGTCACCACGCACGATTACGAACGTCGCGAATTACACTCTCCCGCCTGAGATCAAACAGGAGCTGATCGTCGACAAGGTCTACTTCCCTGAGCTTCCGTATCACCTCAAGCAGCGGTTCACGTACAATCCGCAGACTCGCGAACTCACCTTCGCGGGTGTTTACGACACCGGAGCCGAATTCGGCGGAGCGGATAATCCTTTGTTACTCCCGAACGTCATGAGTCCGCGGGATTGGGAGCGCATTCAGCAACTCTCCCGAACGGGAATTTGGCGCGACGCGATCAAGCGTCTCTATTACTTCACCCGCAATCCGAACGGCGTCGACTTGTCGCCGCAGAACGGCCGGCCCGACGATGAACTGCGTCTCGGCCTTACCATGAGCGGCACCAATGTGGTGCTGGAGAAGTTCGGCGCCGGGCCGAAGGCACTCACCGCCGGCCTCGGTGGCATCCCACCTGCCGAACCCAGGCCCGGGAAGGCCCTCAGCTTCAACGGGGTCTTTGATCCCATCACGCTGGGCAACTTCGGCGCCCTCGTCGGGGATTTCACCATCTCCACCTGGGCGAAAGTCTCCGCCGCCAACAACAACGGTGCGTTCTTTGTCACGTCGTCCGGTTTCGAGTTCAGTCCGCAGCCAGGCGCGAATCGCTTCGTGATCAGCGATCGTGCCGGGCTCGACCTCCCCGGAATTGTGTCGCATGTCTTCGACGCGGACTGGCACCACTACGCGCTCGTTCGCGAGACGACGAACCTCACTGTGTTCGTGGATGGGGTCCGCATCGGCAGCGCGCTGGCCTCCGGCCTGCAGGAGACCTCCGGCTTTGCGATCGGCCAGGGCTTCAACGGCCAGCTCGATGAGTTTCAGATCTGGAACGTCGCCCTCAGTTCCTCCGATCTCAAACGTCGGATGCGCAAGCAGCTCAACGGGCGCGAAGAGGGGCTCATCGCCTACTTCCACTTCGACGAAGGTGCCGGGACCACGATTGCGTCCGCGACCGTCAGCGGGCTGCCCGGGAGCTTCGGGGGAGCATCGACTCGGTGGGTGGATTCCACGGCGCCCGCCGCCATACCGCCGCGCTTCATCACGCTCGCCGAGAACAACGACGCGAACCGACCCGAACTCCCGACCACACTTTACGTCGTGCGCATCGACGAAGGGCCGACGCTTGGCGACGTGAAAGTGTTACCGTCCGACAACGTTTTCGATGAACGCATCACGATGCGCCACAGCGCGGACTTCGGTGGCGCACCGGAGCTGATGGAGTTTGAGTGGTATTACCATCCGGACACGGGCGGCGAAGTGGCTACGGACCTGCCCGTGGTGGATGGCTCGGGCAATATCATCGATCCACGTGGCTGGTTTATCTATTCGACCGAGGACGCCGGCCAGGGCTTCAACGACATCACCCTTGGCGAAGGACCGCGCAATGGGCTGCTCACGATGTCCGACAACTGGTTCATCTGCCGGTATCGCGGCTACAACATCGACGGTGTCACGAAGTGGAGCGACTGGGTTGGCCAACCGGGCGGTGGGCGGGCCCAACTCGCAGAAGGCTGGATCAAACGGGTCATCGACGGCCTCAATCCCTTCGAGCAACGTTCCGACAGCTTCCATTCCACCGAGGCGTCAACCCTGGTCAACATGCTCACGCAGGCGGGGCGCCGTTACGAGGGGCCGGTCGCCTTTAATCCCGATCCGAGCTACCTCAACACTGTCGGTCTCATCGAGGCTTACACCACCGTGTTCGAGCGCGGCAAGTCTCTCAGCATCGAAGGCACGCCGCCCGTGAACTACGAGCCGGCCAACACCTCGCTTCTGCTCGTCGGTGGTCGCATCGCGGACTTCTACATGATGCTCGGCAACGAGGCGTACGCCGACTCTACCGATCCGACGATCGGCTTCGCCACGGATGGCACGGGTGGGACGGACTATGGCGTGTTCGCCTCTTCCGTCTTCGCTTTCCAGAACCAGCTCGACTCCCTGCTCGAGGAGGAACTCGTGCTTCTGCGGGGCCGCGATGCCTCGTCGGCGAGCGTCCGCATCGGTCCGGTCTACAACCGCCTCTTCTGGAACCTCACGCGTGGCGATGGCGAGCTCGCCTACGCGCAGAGCTACAACATCATCGACGTCAACTTCGACGGCTTCGTGAACATCGACGACGCCTCCGCGATGTTCCCCCAAGGTCACGGCGACGCGTGGGGCCATTTCCTCACCGCGACCAAGGCCTACTACGACCTCCTTCGCAACACGAACTACACCTGGGTGCCGCGCGCGGAGTCCGTCCGGCTCGGTGGGGCGGTTGTGGCGGTGGACTACCTTGACGAACGCAAGTTCGCTCGCGCCGCCGCCGCGAAGGCGAAGGTCGGTGCCGAGACTGTGAACCTCACCTACCGCCAGACCTATGTGGACGATCCAGCCGGCCAGTTCCAGGGCTACAAGGACACCGACGCCGAACGCGCGTGGGGCCTCTTCGAGTGGGCTCAGCGCACGCGCCAGGCCGCCTATGTGGATTGGCTGATGGCCAACACGATTCTCCCGGCTCAAGATCCGGACCCGACGCATTCGGGCATCACCCGGATCGATCGAACCACCGTCACCGAGATCGGCGAGATCGCGGCCAACGCGGACGAAATCCAAGCGCAGCTCGACAAGGCGGATCGCGGGCTGAACCCGCTCGGCCTCGGCAAGGGCGTGGTGCCGTTCGACGTCGATCCCTTTTTCCTGGACATCGGTTCCGGCACGCAAAGCCGGACGCACTTCGACCAGATTTACGAGCGCGCGGAGACGGCGATGAACAACGCGATGAACGCGTTCAACAATGCCAGTCAGCTCACCACTGCCCTGCGTCGCCAGCAGGATTCCGACACGGATTTTGCACGAAACATCCAGGAGCAGGAACGCGATTACAAGAGCCGGCTGATCGAGATCTTTGGCTACCCATACTCCGGCGACATTGGGCCGGGCAAAACGTATCCATCGGATTATGATGGACCGGACCTGTATCACTACATGTATGCCAACGCGACGGAGCTCATCTCGTCGACCACCGCCACCACCCGAAGCTTTACGAGGGTCCTTAGCTCCGTAGAGACGGACTACGGTAGCTTCGGGTTCTACTTCCCGGGCGACACCAGCAGCCGGGCGCTGCAGAATAGTGTGCTCCGCGTGACGTATCCCCAGACCGCCGCGAGCTATAGTCTGCTCGCCCCGGCTTCGTGGGGCCAACGTCGCGCGCCCGGCGAATTGCAGCTCGCGGTCTCCGACCTATTGCAAGCCGACGCGTCGCTGCGCATCAGCCTCGCGAACTACGACGCGTTGATCAACCAGATCGAAGACGCAGTGGATTTGCTCGATGCGCAATATGCGCTGAGCAATGTCGTTGTGACGGCGTTGGGTGATCAGCAGAGCGAGGTCGAATCCATCAACAGCCTGATCACCAACTACCGGATCGTGAGTGGAGTTTTCCGCCGAGCGGGATCGATCGCCCGCGACGTGGCCGAGGTCGCCGCGATCACCATCGATAATCCTCTGGACCTCGGCTCGGTCGGTGCGTCCGCCGTGGCTACCTACGCGCTCGCTGCTGCCGAAATAGCGGAGTCGATTGCGGACGGAACGGACGGAGCCATCGCCACTGAGGAGCAGTCGAAGGAGGAACTCGAACTGACGACGGGGCTCACCATCGAGACCGCCAGCCAGAGCTTCGAGGTTCAACAGCGTGTCAAGGAAGTGCAGCAACTCATCCGCAGCGAGCCCGCCGCGCGCATCGAGGCCTATCAGCTTGCGGAGACGGTACGTCAGGCCGCGACCCGCTACCAAGCTGCACTGGCGGGTGGCCAGCGTCTGATGCAGGAGCGCCTCGCTTTCCGCCGCTACACCGCGGGCGACATCCAGGACAGCCGCTATCAGGACATGACGTTTCGCGTCTTCCGCAATGATGCGGTGCAGAAGTATCGAGCGCAGTTTGATCTCGCGGCGCGTTACGTCTATCTCGCGGCCATCGCCTACGATTATGAGACGCAGATGCTCGGCACGCAGAATGGTTCTGGCCGCGACTTCCTCACCCAGATCGTCCGCGACCGCAGCCTCGGTGTGATGCAGGACGGCATTCCAGTCGTCGGTCAGCCGGGTCTATCCGATTCGCTTGGTCGTCTGAAGCAGAACTTCAATGTGCTGAAGGGGCAGCTCGGTCTCACCGTCCCGGCCCTGGAGGGCAACAAGTTCTCCCTGCGCTCTCAAATGATGCGCATCTCGCCAGACGAAGGCGGCGAGGAGGCGTGGCGCAATGAATTGAAGAAGGCACGGGTGGCGGACCTCTGGCAGGTTCCCGAGTTTCGACGCTACTGCCGGCCGTTCGCCCCGGAGTCCGCCGGAGCGCAGCCTGGGCTCGTCCTCCGCTTCGGAACCACCGTCACGTTTGGGTTGAACTACTTCGGCTGGCCATTGGGCGGCGGGGACAGCTCGTACGACCCGACCTACTTTGCCACCAAGATTCGCTCGGCGGGCGTGTGGTTCGACAGCTACGACGGCTCCGGCCTCTCTCGAACCCCGCGTGTTTACCTGGTGCCTGCAGGAATCGACGTGCTGCGGTCGCCCACAGGCTCCTCTCTCGCCACGCGCGAATGGAAGGTGCTGGACCAGCAAATCCCGCCGCCCTTCAAGCTCGGTAAGACGACGCTCCGGAATCCGAGCTACATTCCCATCCACGACTCCCTCAGCAGCGTGTTCGGCGATGTGCGGAAGTTCTCCAGCCTCCGCGCCTACCACGATGGCGGGGAGTTCGACGAAAGCGAGGCCGCGACGGATACACGCTTGGTAGGCCGGAGCGTCTGGAACACGGAATGGCTGCTGATCATTCCCGGTGGCACCCTGTTATCCAATCCGAACCAGGGCCTCGATACATTCATCAACTCTGTGGGAGACATTCGCATGTTTTTCCAGAGCTACTCCTACTCGGGCAACTAAGCCACGTCAGGACCTTTGACATTCTGCACATGAACTTGGAACGTCGTATGAAACACACCTCGCTCACCCTGGGTACATGGTTCCTTGGCCTGGCCGCGCTCACGGGCCTTCTGCAGGCCGAGATCCCTGAACCCGACAACATCATCTATGGCGTCATCACCCGGAACGGTCTGCCGGTGCGCGCGGCCGACACCGACGTGGTCGTCGAAGCTCGACGGAACTCCGACGGCACCATTGTCGCCAGCTACCGCATGGGCGACAGCACCCGTTCGGGCGACAACTTTACCCTGCGGGTGCCGCTCGAAGCTTTCGCCCCGGTTTTTGATCCGTGGTCGTCGGTTACCGGCACCGCGTTGACCCTCGTGGTCAGCGATCGGAGCGGCAGTTTCGCGGAAGTGCCGCTCACGGTGGGCGGACGCGGTCAGTTCCATGAACTGAACATCAATGAAAGCCAAGGGTTTGATTCCGACAATGACGGGCTCGTGGACGAGTGGGAGATCGCGTGGTTCGGAAATCTCCTTCAAAGTGCGACCACCGACAAAGACGGCGACGGTTTGACCGACCTCGAGGAGTATCTCGCTGGAACCGATCCCAACAACTCGAATAGCCGATTCCGGCTCGGCATCCGATCCAGCGAATCGGCGGGGAAGGAAGTCTTCTTTGTTGCCCAGGCGCAAGGGGGCAGCGGATATCAAGGCAAGATCCGTAGGTATACCTTGGAATGGACGACCGACTTGGATAACAACCTCTGGACACCGCTCACGGGGTATATCGGAGTGTTGGGTGCAGGCCAGACCGTGCGCTACCCGATCCCAGCGGAAGGACCACAGAGCGTCTTCTACCGTGTCGTGATCCAGCTCGAAGACGTTGGACCGCCGCTTCCCCGATGATGCGGGCTTCCGACCCTATGGAATGAGCGGGGACATATTGCCCACGGAACACGCGGACCACACGGAGTCGGAGGGGATTCAGAAGAGCAGTAACATCAGTCGGCCAGGCCCCTGCAAGTCCTCTTCAGATCCGTGTGATCCGCGTGTTCCGTGGGCCAAATTTCCCCTTGGAATGAGTCCCTTTCTTCCCTTCAAGCCCTGTAGGAGCCGAGGTTACGAGGCTTGGTTCATGGAGAGAGCCTATCGGAACTATCATTGCCGGGTTGGAGACGGCGCAGCCGATTTAGCGGGCATGGCGGGGGTTGGCGTATCGCCCATGAGTTCCGCCACCTTGGGCTCGATCGCCGCTGCCCAGACGCGATGTCCCTCCTCGTTGGGGTGTTCGAAGTCCGGCATGAGGGATGCCGGGATGCTGCCATCCGGTCTCAGTAGTGCTCCTACATGGGAGTTCCGTCCGACATCCAGCTGCGGACGATCGAGTCTCCGATGTAAATGAGATCGACCTGACCCTGCTTCGCCCGGGCATTGATCGCTCCCTTCAAAGCAACTTAACCCAAAACATACGCCAAGCTCTTGACAGTGTTCCACTGAGGCCTACAAAGGCGGATGCATGAAGCCTCTCAACCCACTTCTCTTCTGCGCAGCGTTGGTGGCCTTGATTCCCTCCGACATCCTCGCCCAAACGCCGTATACCCAGATCATCCTCAACGATGAACCTCTCTTGTATTGGAACTTCGACGAGGCGGACGGACCTGCCTTGCAACTGGCGCCCTTGTCGGTAAAGCCGATCACGACGGAGAATGACTTAGTTCCCCTTTCGGGCGCATCGCGTGTTAACCACAGCGAAACGGGTGGCTTCGCGAAATTGGGCCGTGCAGCCGAGTTGAACGGGAGCAATGCGTTTCAGGCTCAGGCCCTGCGCGCTCCGTTGACTGCCTTGCAGCCTCCTTGGGCCGTCGAATTCTGGATGCAGGTCAGCGGTGCCAACGATTCCGAGCGGCAGGACTACCTGCTGAATTTTGGATCGGCCCCTGACAATGCTCCAGCTTTCATTTACGACTTTAAGCCAGATCAGCTGGAAGCCTACCAGGGTGCTCGGACTGATAACGGTCCAGGGGTGAGCGACGTGTCCTGGAAACACGTCTTGTGGGTCTACTATGGCGACGGAGCGAACGGTGTGGCGGATCGGATGGACATCTGGGTCAACGGCGAGAATTCGGGAAATGTCCGCAACACGTTTGCCCGGCCCCTTCAGTTGAATGAACGTCTGCTCGTCGGAGCAGCGACGCCGGTGGGTGTCAACGGGTTCGAGGGCCGGTTGGATGAAATCGCCGTGTACGATCTGTCGGCTCTGGGCGACGAAGGCGGGGTCGAACTCAAGGCGGCCGAGTTGGCCACCCATTACGCGGCCGCGAATGATTCTACCGTGCCCAGCTACAGCGATCTGATCCTGGCCGCCGGACCGTTGCTGTATTGGAATTTTGACGAGGTTGATGGAAATGCTCTGCAGCGGGTACCGCTGGTGTTGCCGGAACCCAACAATGAGATGAACCATCTGCAGCAGGAGAGCGCGCTGCGAGTCGCCCATGGGGATATTTCCAGTGGACTGGACTTGGGGAACGCGGCGGATTTGTCGGGAGTCAATTTTTTCCGGACCGATGACCTCGATGTTGGGATGGAGAGTCTCGCCGCTCCTTGGGCGGTGGAGTTTTGGATGCAGGTCTTGGGAGAGAATGCCGACTTGCGGCAGGATTATCTGATCAACTTCGGCACCTCCCCCGACAACTCGCCCGCCTTCATTTATGACTACAAGCCCGACCAGCTAGAAATCTTTCACGGACCTCGCACCGATAACGGGCCGCGTATTTCCGACCAGCAGTGGCATCACGTTTTGTGGGTCTTTTATGGCGACGGGACGGTGGGGGTGAGCAACCGGGTCGAAGCGTTCGTCGACGGAGTGCCTTTAGGCCTGAATGCGAGGAATGACTTTTCGCGCTCGATCAAACTGACGGAGCGGCTTCTGGTGGGGGCGGCGTTGGTCAGCGGCGTGGGCGGATTTGAGGGCCGGCTGGACGAAGTGGCGGTTTACGATCTCAGAGGCTTTACCGATGCCTCGTTGCTCGCGGCCAGAGTGGCCCGGATGGCTTCCAATCATTACGCCGCCGCCTATGGAGAAGCCGGCAATGCGCGCCTGACGATTACCCAGCAGCCCCGCGACATTGAAGCATCGCGAGGGAGCACCGCCACCTTCGACGTGACGGCAACGGTCAGTGCAGCTCCTCCGAATTCCATTACCTATCAATGGCGGCGCAATGGGGTCCCCATTGCCGGTGCCGTCGAACGGACATACACCACACCCGTGCTGACACTCTCGGATGTAGGGACCAACCGATATTCGGTCCGCATCGCGACGATTGGCGGTGTGTTCCTCGTGAGCGAGGAGGCCGACCTCACCGTGGCGGTTCCCCCGGAGCAGGTGACATATTACTCCCAGCAGGTGATTTCGGACGCACCATTTTTATATTGGAACTTTGACGAGTCGATTGGAGAGGTCCGCCAGCGCGCAGCTCTCGGCACGCTCGATCCGGCGGGGTTGAGCAGTCTGCGGCCGGTCAACGACGCTAGCCGATTCACCCATTCGGCCGAGGGTGGCTTGCCCAAACTGGGCAGAGCGGCCGAGCTTAATGGCCTGAATTTCTTCCAGGCGGACGCGTTGCGGGCGGGGCGGGATGTTCTCAATCCCCCGTGGGCGGTGGAATTCTGGATGCAGGTGTCAGGCGAAAATGCCTCCGAGCGGCAGGACTATCTGCTCAACTTTGGAACGACGCCCGATAATTCACCCGCCTTCATCTTTGATTTCAAGCCGGATGAGCTTGAGGTGTTCCACGGAGCGCGCACCGATCGGGGGCCCGTGATCCGCGACGGTGACTGGCATCATGTGGTTTGGGTGTTTTATGGGGATGGTTCCACGGGAGTCGCCAACCGGATGGAGGCGTGGGTGGACGGGGTCAGTTCCGGGAACGTGCGTGCCACCTACAGCCGGTCGCTGAAACTGAACGAGCGCCTTATCGTGGGCGCTGCGCTTCCCAATGCCGTGAATGCCTTCGAAGGCCGGCTGGATGAAGTTGCGATTTATGACCTGAGCGGAGCTGCGAGCGAAGCCGAGGTGGCGTCCCGAGTCGCTGGACTGGCGAGTCGCCATCGGACGGCCGCGACCCAAGCCGGCGGTCCCTCCTACGCGGAGACGGTTTTGGGGGATCAGCCGCTTCTCTATTGGAACTTTGACGAAGCCGAAGGTGACGCGCTGCAATTGGCGACCAATACAGGCCATTTGCTGAACAACGCGAAGAACGCGCTGGTGTCACAAAATGGAGCCTCTCGCGTGGAGCACTTGGCCATCGCGAGCGGAATGGCCTTGGGAAATGCCGCTGATTTCTCGGGCGCGAATTGGTTCCAGGCCCTGACCCTGGAGGCGACCCAAACCAGCCTGCCACCGCCGTGGGCCGTCGAGTTCTGGATGCAAGTCCGGGGCGTCAACGAGAGTGAGCGTCAAGACTACTTGGTGAACTTTGGCACCGCCCCCGACAATTCACCTGCCTTTATCTACGATTATAAACCTGACCAGCTTGAGGTCTTTCACGGAGCTCGAACCGACAACGGACCCACGGTGTCGGATGATGCCTGGCATCATGTGGTTTGGGTGCATTACGGTGACGGGACTGCTGGGGTTGCGGATCGCATGGACGTTTGGTTCGACGGCAACAATCTCGGCAACGTGCGAAACAATTTCTCGCGCGACATTAAGGTCAACGAGAGGCTTCTGGTCGGTGCAGCGTTGCCTGGCGGCGTAGGAGGCTTCGAAGGCCGACTCGATGAACTGGCGGTGTATTCCCTAGGAAATGTGGGTGACGAGGCCGGGGTCGACGCTTATGTCGCTGACCTGGTTGCCCGGCATTTGGATGCAGCCATGAATCCGCCCCCGCTGCTGACATTCGCCAAAAATGGCCAGCAGCTGCTACTGACCTGGGAAGCGATGGGATTCGTGCTCGAACAGAATGCCGAGTTAAGCAATGCGGCAGGATGGACTCCCGTTCCCCAAGGCGGGACCAGTCCTGTCACGGTGTCGCTAACCTCCTCCGCTCATCAGTTCTATCGTTTGCGGAGACCCTGATCAGGGTCCAGACGTTTTCACTATTGTAGTGTCGCTCCAAGGCAAAACGTGACATGAGGTCGCTTGGCTTAGATGGGCTCCTGTGCCAGATTCGGGAATGGGTCAGCACAGGCCTAACGGGTAACTCGTCTGAGTTCACGAAGGGTTCACGGCCTAACCCCGGTCGGATAGGCCTCGTTCCATATCGGCTCGATGAACAATGGCAGTTTGCATGGTTTAAACCGCGCCGTGCGGAATGCAATGTAAGAGGTCGTCTCATCACCTGAAAAGCCTCGCAAATGCGGCCATCCCCTCCGTGGCACCTGGCCTGCTCTCCATGGAGGGAATACCTATGAAGACTAATATGAAGGCAGTGAAGTCGATGATGTGGGCGCTGGCCGTGGTGGCCGTGACGACGGGCTGTGATCGCACCATCTCCAAATCAGAGAGCGAGAAGATCAAGAGCGACGGCACGGTTGAAAAGAGCGAAAAGAGTGTGACGCAATCTCCGGACGGGACCATTAAGAAGGAGGAAAAGTCGTCCACCGAGAAGCCCTAGCGGTTTAGGGTTTGTCAGACCTCTCGCAGGGTACAGGTGGTTGAACCTTCACGCACGTATCCTGAGAAGCCAAAAGTCGCTGAGCGGGGCGAACTCGATCATCGTCGTTTCAATCGAAGCGCGATGTCTGGGTAGTATGTGGGCACCTCGATCGCCCGCACACCGTCGCCCGCGATGTGAGCGCGCCCCACGATCCTTCCGCTCTGGGGATGGATCCATTCGGCTTGCCAGCGTCCCGCACCGAGTTCGATTTGGAGCGCTGTAGCGACGGAAGGAGTAGCGTACTTGTCGTTAGCCTCTTTCTCTTTTCCAGGAGGGGGGACTGGCTGACGAAGGTAGATCCCTATGGCTCTCCCCGGCTGTACCAGCGCCCGGGCGGTCGCTTGTTGGGGAATGCCACCCTTGATCACTGAACTGTCCGGTCGCATCTGGAGGAAGTCAAAGGAGGTCAGGAAATCGCGCAGGATGCGGAGTTCCTTGCGGAAGGCGGTGCTCCCGCCGCCTGGCTGGGTGGCGGGATAGACGAACGTGCCATCCTCGTGGCCGGCTACGAACGAGTAATCCAAGTGATTGAACAGACCGCCGCCGGCGAGCATAAAGTCCCAGGCCTCGGCACGGTAGGGAAAGTTGTTGGTGCCGTGAAAACCGGTCTCGTTGTCGCCAATGACTTTGTTCAAGCCATAATTCATCGCGACGGCATCGGGCGGGCTCGCGTAGTGGAAATTGAATACGGATACGGCTGGGTGAGGGTTCTCGATGCGAGCGCTTTTGTTCGCGATGTTCTGCGTGATAAGATGCTTCTTGGGCAAGGAGCGCTCGGTGGCGACGATCAGGTCGGCAATATGATGCTGCCACGCCAGAGTGACTCCTCCAAAGTAGGGCTCGTTGCAGATCTCGAACATGAGATTGTCGAAGTCGTTCAGTTCGGCCACCAGCTTTCGGGTGAGTGCTTCCTGCACCGCCAACAGGCCGCCGTTTCGGTCCAGCGTGTGGACGTCGTCGCGTCCAATAGCTCCGAGTGCATTGATGTTGTTGCGAGCATTCATCGGGCTCAGCAGCCACTGTTTATCCTCATACATCGGGCAGAACAGGGTGAACTCGACAATGATCCCTTTGCGTTCGGCCTGCCGGACAAACTGCTTGAGGCGTTGGAAGTAGGCTGGGTCCCATCGAGTGAGATCGAAGCGGTTACCGCCGCCGGCATAGCCAGGTTGGTCGCTGCGCGCCCAGGGAGAGATGAACCGTCCGGACGAAGGCGCCAAAGTGTTTCGTGCAATGTTGAACGCCCCTAGGGGTTCCACGTAAGCCCCGCTGAACGTGCGCGTTCCGTTCATGCCCTCCGCGGCCAGCGTGGCGAGGTAAGTCTTGAAATCGAAATCAAGATTCAGCACGGCTCCGTAGTGTTCGCCCGAAGTAATGATCGCCGTAGGGCGGCCTCGCCACTGGAAGTAGTGCGGGTTGGCGGGGTGAAGAGCGATCGGGGCGGCGGACACCGCGGAAACGATTCCGATGCCGATCAGGGCGGCGATCCAACGAGACCAAAGGCGCATGGGATTCATGTGATGGGAATCATGGTGAGCGGGTAGCTCCCTGGAAGGCAATGGAGAATTGAGAGGCTCGATGAAGCTGATCCTCTCTGCGAGCATTCCCGTCTCTGTGGTGCAACTCGGGTCGGCTTAGGTTGCACGGATATACGGAAGGGTTTGAGCTGGCGTGAAGGAAAGGCGGTGTCGTGCCCTCATCTTTACCTCCAAAAATGGGGACTAGACAAGCTGGGCAACGCCGGCTTTTCTCACTTTGTCCTCAAGGCCGAACCCGCAGGGTTCAAAGAAATTTAGCCGGGGGTGCTCGCACCCCCGGAACTGTTAAAAGTACGGAGCATCGCGCAGCGATGCCACTGGCTTCTGAGACTTGCGTCAACCGCTTCAAGGAACCTAATCAGTTCGTCAG